>CAZHXC010000095.1:0-8882 GCA_964536145.1 uncultured Spirochaetales bacterium
CACCGCGGCCCGCCATGATCTCGGCGGTCACCTCTTTGACGAACTTTGGAGCATCATCCGGAACAACTTTCTGCATCTTCACGCCGCTGTTCGCGGTGTTCGGATAGTCGACCCGTTCGATACCTTCCTTTGCGAGATCAATCGCGGTGATATTCCGGTCAACTATATCCTGACCCTTCTTGCTGTAGGTATCGACCACCGCATCCTTGATCAGCTTGAGCGCCTTTTCTTCCTGAAGCACGCCGGAGATGAGGAAGAAGGCGGTTTGCATGATGGTATTGATGCGGGTTCCCATCTTTGCCTTTTCGGCGAGTGTAAACGCGTCTATCACGTAGAACTTGATGTTCTTGTCGATCATCTGCTGCTGCACGCTCTCCGGAATGTGCTGCCAGATCTCGTCCTTCGAATAGGGAGATGCCAGAAGGAAAACGGCGCCATCCTTTGCGTACCGGAGCATGTCCACCTTTTCGATGAAGTTGAACTTGTGACAGGCGATAAAGCTGGCATTTTGAATGAGGTAGGTGCTGTTGATATTCTGAGGTCCAAAACGCAGGTGCGATACCGTCATCGCGCCGGCTTTTTTGGAGTCGTAGACAAAATAACCTTGCGCGTAGTTTTCGGTTGCCTTGCCGATGATCTTGATGGAGTTCTTGTTTGCCCCAACGGTTCCATCGGAGCCCAGTCCAAAGAACATCGCCCGGTGCACCATGTCGCCTTCTGTGGTGAAGTTCTCATCAAAATCGAGACTCGTATTCGCCACATCATCGATGATACCGATGGTGAAGTGGTTCTTCGGCTTGCTTTCTGATAGATTGTCCAGCACCCCCTTCACCATCGCCGGTGTGAACTCGGCTGAGCCGAGACCGTATCTACCGCCGACGACTTTCGGGCTGAGCGTCGTTATTCCGGTTTCCCGTGCTTCCTCCATGGCGCTCTTCACGTCTTCGTACATCGGCTCACCGACCGCGCCGGCTTCCTTTGTCCGGTCGAGCACTCCGATGGCCTTTACGGTGTCCGGAAGAGCTTTCACGAAGTGTTCGACGCTAAAGGGCCTGTACAGGCGGACCTTTATTGCTCCAACCTTCTCTCCTTTGTCTGCGAGGAACTTCACCGTTTCTTCCGCCGTTTCAGCACCGGAACCCATGATGACGACCACGCGCTCAGCGTCAGGCGCTCCAACATAGTCAAACAAGTTGTATTCCCGGCCGGTGAGTTCTTTGAACTTGGCCATTGTCTTTTCTACGATGCCGGGAACCGCGAGGTAGTATTTGTTTACGGTCTCTCTGTGCGCGAAATACACGTCCGGGTTCTGGCTCGTACCCTTGATTGTCGGTTTTTCAGGATTGAGAGAGCGGGCACGATGTGCGCGCACAAACTCATCATCGATCATCTCCTTCATCACATCGTAGGGGATCTCTTCAACCTTCTGGATTTCATGGGAAGTCCTGAAACCGTCAAAGAAATGGAGGAAGGGAACCCTGGCTTCCAGCGTGGCGGCCTGGGAGATCAGCGCCATATCCATGACTTCCTGCACCGAGTTTGAGGAGAGCATTCCCCACCCTGTTGAACGCGTTGCCATAACATCGGAATGGTCGCCGAAAATTGAGAGCGCGTGGGTTGCCAATGCCCTTGCGGCGATGTGAAACACCGTGGGAGTGAGCTCGCCGGCAATCTTGTACATGTTGGGAATCATCAGGAGCAGACCCTGTGACGCTGTAAACGTCGTCGTGAGGGCGCCGGTTGTGAGCGCTCCGTGCACCGCCCCTGCGGCCCCGGCTTCAGACTGCATTTCGATTACATGCGGGATAGTACCCCAGATGTTCTTCCGGCCGTTCGCCGAGTATTCGTCCGACGACTCCCCCATCGGAGAGGAGGGGGTAATCGGATAGATCGCGATAACTTCATTTGTCGCGTGGGCAACATAGGCCGCGGCCGTATTGCCGTCGATTGTTACTGTAGACTTATTTGCCATTGTAGATTTTCCTTGTACGTGAGATTGGCTTACTATAGCAGAAATCGATACTTTTCTACAAGAACGCTTGCGGCTCTCACGCGCTCCGGTACCGTACCCATTTCAACACCTCGCCGATTTTGAAGCGTTTTCCCGTCATCAGAATGCCAACCCGGAATATTTTTGCCGATGCAAAGGTGATCCCCGCGATAGTTGCGATGAGAATACCTATGCAGAGGAGTAATTCCCACGTTGCCGGGCTGCCGATGAGGACCCGCTCAAACATGACAATCGGCGCAGTCAGGGGAAACAGGGACAAAAACACCACCAACGGGGCGGACGGGTTCATGATAATGGCGGAAACCATGACCATCGGCACGATGAGAAAGATCATTACCGGCCAGCTCAGTTGTGTCAGGTGCGATTCATCCTCCGCTGCTGCGCCGATACCCGCATATGCTGATGAATAGATAAAAAACGCCAGGATGAAGAAGAGCACGAGGTAGAAGAGATTGGAGCTGTTGAGCGCTACCGGCAGGCTCAAGTCAAAGGCAGGACCAACCACCTGTATCAGCAGTGCGGCCGTGGAGATCCAAAACGCGTATTGGAGAAGCCCCGCTGCGGCCTGACCAAAGATCTTCCCAAAGAGCATCTCAGTAGGTCTCACCGAGGAGAGCATGATTTCCACGGTTTTTGAGGTCTTTTCTTTTAGTACCGATCGTGCGGCAGACTGCCCGTGGAGCAGGATAGTCATATAGAGAAGCATAGTAAAGGCGATGGCGGTCATAATGATCGAAAACTCGTCCTGACCCGCGCCGCCGGTGGCCGCCCCCTTGGAGACGGCAACCGTTTCAAGCCTTGGGCGAGAGCTCAGGTAGGCAACTCTATCAGGATCAAGCCCCTCCCGTTCCATGCGAATCGCCACGATGGCATTCCCGATAATCCCCCTCACGGTGTCGCGGATGATGAAATCGGTGCCGGTTTCAGAGAAATACCGCAGAGAGGCTGCCGACAGATAGTTCTCCGGGACACTGATGAAGGCCTTCATATCCTTTTCGAGCACGGCTTCCCGCATATTTTCGGCATTTTCACCACGAACAAAGGAGAAAGGTGTCTCTCCGGAGGCCCGCTCCAATTCTCTCATGAGTCTTTCGTCGCCGCCTGCGATTCCGATGACCGTACCCTCGCTCACCTCACCGGAAGATCGTACCAGCAACGTGGGCAGGATGGTCACCGCGAGCAGGAGAAATGGCCCGAGAACCGTGATGATGATAAATGCCTTATTGGCGGCAGTGATCTTGAACTCCATCTTGATTACTTTGAGCAGTCGCTTCATGCCGGAACCTCCTTGTTCGCTCCGCCCACAAGGCTCACAAAAATACTGTGGAGCGACGGGGCCTTTACCTCAAATCGTTTGATTGAGACCCTATCCACGAGAGCACGGAGCAGCTCAGCAGGATCACCATCTTCAGTCAGCTCGAGCTCCGCGTACCGCGGATATGAGGCCGCACTGGCCACAACCGGGAGACGCCGTATGAACTCGCCGTCGCCATCGTACTCAACGGTGACTGTCCGGGAGCCGTGGGCCTCTTTTATCTCATTGAGCGAGCCGTAGACCACACGTTCGCCCTTGTTAATGAGGAAGATCTTGTTACACAGCTTTTCAGCCTGCTCCATGATATGTGTCGAAAAGAGCACGGTACGTCCCTCCTTGCTGAGATCGATAATCGAATCTCTGAGCAGATCCGAGCTCACCGGATCGAGACCCGCGAAAGGCTCGTCAAAAAAAAGGATGTCCGGTTCATGCGCAACCGCGGCTATAAACTGCACCTTTTGCGACATACCTCGTGAGAGCTCGCTTACCGGCTTGTACTGCCGGTCGAGCAGGCCAAAGCGGTTGAGCCACTCATTGATGTTGCGTTGCAGCCGTGATCTTTCACCGCCTTTGAGCTCGCCCAAATAGAGGAGCATGTCATTTACTTTTACCTTTTTGTACAATCCCCGCTCCTCGGGCAGATACCCGATGCGCTCCTTGTCTTTCTCGCGCATGGGTCTTCCGTCAAAGAAAATGGTGCCCGAATCCGGCGCGATGATGTTCATGATCATCCGGATAGTCGTGGACTTTCCGGCGCCGTTTGGTCCGATAAGCCCAAAAATTCCCCCGGGCTCGGCGGTAAACGATATGCCTTTCACCGCCTCAAGGGCGCCAAAGGATTTTGAAATAGTGTCGACTGTAACCATATTGTCTGCTCCTTGCTGCTATCTCATACCGCCAAACTGATCATTTATTCAAGCTTCCAGGGGGTAGCGTTCCGGCGGCCAGGTGTGCCGGTTCCCGGAACGGCCTCAATTATCGTACAGCAACCGCAGATACTCGATGCTTGCAAACTTCCGGATGAGGTTTTCCTGCACATCCGGCTTTTCCTCGAGAACTGCCGCGTGCGCAGACTTGCTTTCCGACCCGAATGATTCGATGACCTTCGCGACCGAGCCAGCGTATCGTTCAAAGGAAAACGGCCGGCTATCCGGCTCAGTGTTCACATCCGGGGCGTTTAATCCGGAAGAAAAACGGTCGAGCGCTTCAAAGATGTCGCCATTGAGCCCGATGAGGTCATTCCTGAAGGCGGTATCCGTTTTTATTTTTTTCAGTACTTCCAGTTGCCTTTCCACCGGGAAATAGGAAAAGTCACACGCTCCGTTCACAGTGATATCCTCGAATTGACGCAGAATCGAATTTACGATTTCCTCTCCTGTGAGTGACTCCACGCTCCGCGCCTTCTCAGCATAGGCCTCCTTGAGAGAACGGATCTCGCCTGAAGCAAGGGGCACGAAAACCGACCGGTAGAAACATGCCGGATGATCATCGAATACTGATTTGATCCCGTCGAGAACCTCGAGGTACCGGGCAAGAATCGGCATACCCCACAATTTCGAGTTGATAAACAGATACCCGAAACCTTCCTGCACCGATGAGGAGCAGATCACGTCGGCTACGGAAACCAGGTCCGGAAACGGGATGTCCGCCTGTTGCAGCTTGATTCCTATTCCCCAGATTCCCGGTATGAGCCCCTCTGCAAAGGCGTTTTCCACTTTGTCGGAGTATTCCTTTTCCGTATGCGAGACTCCCGGCAACGTTACGAGAAGGTTGATCGGTTCACCGGCGGCGGCTGAGATAAGCCCCATCTCCAGCACGTTCTTGCGCCTGATAGTCCTGACAGGATAGAGAAAAAGCGGTGCGCCGGTCACATAACCCCGGTGTTCTTCAAAGAGTTCTCGTTCAAACCGTGCCCTCCGCTTTTCGCGGTCGTCTTCCGGCAGCTTTTCATCCGGTACCGGATTGTTTACCAGAAACACGCAGGAATCAGGGATTCCGGCTTCCGTGAGATACCGCAGATCTCTGCTGTTGATAACTACGTACCGTACGTTCGGTGCAACCGGGTAGGGTGAGTTGGGGATGAACTGCCGGGAAAAAGAGAGGTTCTCGTAACGCGAACATTCGGGAAAATCGTGAATGTAGAAACAGAGCCTTTCTTCCGGATGATCCTGAGCAATGTTGAGGAGCGCGCGGGTGAAGAGCGGATTCTTGCCGAGTTGATAGTTATGGACCATCCAGACCGAACCTGAACAGACGCTGAGAAGTTTGCGTCTTATCGAGTCGGCGAGTTCTTTGGTATCATCCGAAGGCTCGATGTCGGCCGGCAGATAGTCGATCTCTTCTATGATCTTCAGGGTGACCGAGACGCCGGCGCCCGCACAATCCGGCTCGAGCCGTTTCAGTAATGCTTCTGCACCACCCGACCGGCCCGAGACCAGCCGGATTTCCTCGAGTCCGGGCAGATGGGCGGCCAGCGCCTTCGCCGAAAGTTCTACCACCTGGGTGACACCTCCAGGTTCGAGATGATGATGCACGAGAGAGACGCATCGGTTGTTCCGGCTCATTAGTCCCCTTCGAGATAATCCCTGCCAAAGAACTCGGACATCAGATTGATTATCCGTTGCTCGAGCACCGTGTAGGAGTAATGCTTGAGTCCAAGGGCGTAGTTTTTATCAACCATTTGCTGCACCCGCGCGGGATCCAAGAGCAGCTGCTCGGTAGTATCAACAGTATCCTTTGTTATGTAGTCGTTCATCTCGATGACATCGAATCCCTTTGGCTTGATGTCGTAAAAGTATATCGAATAATTGTTTATGAGGATCGGTTTCTTGAAATATACCGCCTCCAGAAAGGCGTTGCCAAAACCCTCCTGGATTGACGGATAGGTAACCAGGTCCGCGTGCGGGTAGATATCCTGTAGCGAGTATACTTTTTTGCCGTCCGCGGTGGTCCCGCGGCTGTCATCTATGATCTGTTGTATAAAAAGGGCGTTTACTCCCAAAAGCTGCGCGTAGTCCCGTATCCGCTGTTCGTACTCGTAACCCTCATCACCGGAAGCGTGGGAGATGACCAGCGTAGCGTTGATATCCATCCTGGCGACGAGCTCTATGGCGTGCTCTATCCCCTTGCGCTGCACAACCCGGGTGGGCTGGAGGATCATATATTCGTTTTCACTTATGCCCATGACTTTGCGAACGTCACTCGCATACTCGTCCACCGGCTCAGGCGGCGTTTCAAACTTCATGACGTTGGGAATGATGGTAGCGGCAATACCCGTCCTGAGTGCAAGCTGGTTCTGTGCGGATGAGTTAATTACCACATGTTGGATGGAATTGAGGTGCGGAGGATAGCAGGCGTTGAAATAGTCCCACACGCAGTTTCTCAAGAAACGCTTCCGTTCCCAGAAAAAGTCGTGGTGATGCGCAATGGTGAATATTCCGGTTTCCGCAATAAACTCGGTAAGTGCCATTCCCAGAGAGATGTTGAGGGGAATAGTGAGGACATTCTGTGCAACGAGGACATCCAGATCAAAACGCTTCTTGAACTCGTAGAGTTTCTCTTTCAGCAGCTCCCTGTATTTGTGAAGGCCGGTGCTCAACTCCCGGGGACGGTTAGTACCGGCGAACGCCAGCCGGTAGAGGTACTTTATTTCAGGATGGGTGAAGTGAGCCTCCGGTACGGTGAAGGATTGCTCTTCAGGCATTTCGAGCTCGCCGGCCATAAAGAAACACTTATGGCCGCGATTCTCCAGCACCTCCGCCCACTTCATGGTTTCCAAAGAGACACCGTCTGTACCGGAAATTCTGAATGAGATGAACCCGATGTTTTTCGCCATCTTTAACCTGCCTGATTGAGCGTGGGAGTCATTTTATTCGCCGCACAACCGGGAGGTCAAGGCGCCGATACATATTCAAAAATTGATTCTCTGCATAAACCGGATCAGATCCGGATCAGGACTTGCTTTTTTTCCCGCCGAACAGCTTTGAGAGGGCGCTGCGGCCTTTTTTCTTCCCGCTCTTCGCTGCGGATTGATCCAAGACTTGGGCTCCGGAATCATCCGTCTCCGGTAGCGACTGCTTTGCGCTCTTCAGCTCCTCTTCCTGGTTCTTGAGCTCCTTTGCCTTTTGCGTGTTCTCCCGTTTGAGTGCCTTTGCCTTTTCAGCGCGCCGTTTTGAAAAATAGGTGATGAGGTAGAGTCCAAAGGAGTAGATGACACCGGTAACCAGGGTGAGCAGGACAACCGCTACGGTTGGAACAGCGGTGAGTTTGTATCCGAACAGATTGATGTCCGTGGTGTATTGAGCATTGAACGCAATAAAAACGGCGAGTATTACAAGGAAAACAATGCTGAATACGAGTCTTGTCATCTTTTGACGCCAGCATACGCTCAGGCCGGCTCCGTTGTCAAGGAGGGCTGCCGCGCGTATGCTGATGCAAGGATGAAAACGCTCCTCGTCATCACCCTCGTTTTGAGTGTCGCCTCGCTGTTTGTCGAACAGGTCGGTGATCTTTCCCCGGCGATGCGGACGGTCGTTTCGGCAATCGACTACCTCGTCGTACTCCTCATCATCGTGGAGGTCTCCACACAGTTTTGGAGAGCCCCCTACAAAAGAGTGTTTCTCAGGCGAAACGTGCTCTCGCTCTCCTTCGCGGCGTTGTTCATCATACTCTTCTCCTACAACAGGATAGTCGCGGTTGTGTACGAACCCGGCACACTTGGCAACCTGCCCCTCGCCCTTGTGATACTCCGGAACGTCTTTATCCTTCTCAGAGTCTTCTCCAGGCTGCGGCATCTCTCCTCATTCATAGAAGAGATCACAACCCATCCTGCTCAGACCATACTCTTCAGCTTTCTGACCGTCATACTTGCGGGCACGCTGTTTCTTATGATGCCCTTTACCGGATCCGGCGGCCACGGGCTATCCTTTCTCGATGCGCTGTTCACCTCTACCTCCGCCGTCTGTGTTACCGGGCTCATCGTTGTTGATACCGCAACGGCCTTCAGCATCTACGGACAGATCGGGATCCTGGTCCTGATACAGATCGGCGGCCTCGGAATCATGATACTTTCCTTTTTTACGATCTTCGTGCTGCGCAAATCGATGTCTATCGAAGACAAGATGCTTATCTCCTATATGCTGAGCGAACGGGACATGACAAGGCTCTCGAAGAGCCTGCGGAACATCGTCTTCATCACCCTTGGCATAGAAGCTTGTGGCGCCGTCCTGCTCCTTTTGGGTTTTGGACCGACCACCGAGGGGGGCTTCGTTTCTGCGGTGTTTACCTCGATATTTCACAGCGTATCGGCATTTTGCAATGCGGGTTTTTCGACCTTTTCAACGAGTCTCGAGAGCTTTCGCACAAACGGCTACATCGTTACCGTGGTAGCGCTCCTCATCATCGCCGGGGGTATCAGCTTCGCGGTTATCATCAACTTAGGTGAATGGCTTTCCAACCGGTTCCGCAGATCGGTGCTGCAGGTTCGTGAGAGACTTATCCGGTTGGCGATGAATACGAAGGCGGTGCTCACGATTTCGGCGCTGCTGCTTGTATCGG
>CAZHXC010000096.1:0-2893 GCA_964536145.1 uncultured Spirochaetales bacterium
TCCGCTGCCGTTCCGACTGCGGTGTATCACCACTGCGGGTTACCACCCTGATATCGGGAAAAGCCTCGCCCTCACTCTCAAAGAGCGATCTCAGCTCCGAGAGCGGCCGCGTGAGGTTTTGTCTGATATCGTTGTTGAGCGCTTTCAGTGGAGAGATGTAGAGCACACGTGTTTTACCCGGCTCGAGCGCTCCGGTTATGAGCCTGTTAAGAGCTATGAGAAATACCGCCAGAGTCTTGCCGGTGCCGGTAGGCGCGGTAAGGAGTACATGTCTGCCCACCGCGATGTGAGGCCAGGCCAGGCTCTGAATCTTTGTAGGCTCTCCAAAGCGGCCGTGGAACCATTTGACAAGGAGAGGATGCGCCCCCTCCCATCCTAAGGGAGTATCACTCATATCAAATCAATTAGACCGCCGCCGCCGCTTCGCGCAAACAAGATAGCCGGAGTGACAATAGCCACAATGCAAAGGACAAACAGAGTTTTCTTCGTATCGATAAACGCCTCATCCAGTCGTATCATACCCTACATTGGTTGAATCCGCGCTGCAAGACAAGCTACAGTATCAAGCCCGCCCGCGATAAAATATGAAGGCGGGCGTGAGGACTCATGGCTCTTGGATTTTCAGTGGCAGATAGATGATCCGGCTTGTTACATTTCTCGGAAATCCCGGAAAGCAATACCGGCTGACCAGACACAACCTCCCCTGGCTCATCGCCGAAAGAGTGAGCGAATCCGAATCGCTGCGGTGGCAGTCGAAGTTCAAAGGCGAATACGCGCAGATTGGACACGGGACCTCGGCGACCTACCTGCACAAACCACTGACCTTCATGAACCGGAGCGGTCACAGCGTATCCGAGATAAAGGCTTTCTATAAAATCAAGGTCAACGAGATCCTTATCGTGCACGATGATGTGGAAATGGAGCCCGGCAATATCGCCGTCAAATTCGGCGGCGGGCTCGGCGGGCACAACGGACTGCGATCGGTTGTTTCCACACTCGGCTCACAGGATTTTTACCGCTTCAGAATCGGGGTCGGCAGGCCGGAAAAAGGCACCGTTTCTTCGCATGTATTAAAAAAACTTTCGCAGGAAGAAATGGATGAGTTCGAGCCGGTTATAGCCGATGCAACCCGGTTGCTCGTTGAGCTCTCAAAAAACGAGGGCAACATTGGCGATTACCTGAATCGCTGATGTAGCAATGATGCGAGGGAAACCCGGCCCGCTGTTCTATTGAACCAACCGCTAGTACATTTATATTATTCACAAAGCAATAATTACTGTATACTGTAGGTATGGAGCTAACATGTTAGTAGAAGCCGAAATTTGGTCTATCGCGAGAATCGGCCAGGATAACGCCGTGCTCATTCGCCCTGTGGGGACGCAGGTTGCAGTCCCGATTTACATTGATCAGTCTCAAACGCAATCCATTCTCATTGGCCTTGGCAATGTTCCGCTTCCAAGGCCTCTTACGCACGACCTCCTCATCTCAACACTGAAAAATCTCGATGTACGGATCGAACGAGTAGAAATAACGAATCTCAAGGATGGTACCTACTTCGCTCAGCTTGTGCTCGATCGCAACGGTGAAAGTATCATCATTGATTCCAGGCCTTCCGATTCAATTGCACTCGCAGTGAGAATCAAATGCCCCATTTTCATTGCGGAAGAAGTCGTAGAAGAAGCGGCAAACGAAATCAGTGAGATCACCGGTGAAACCGTTGAAACAGCGGAAACAGCTGAAAGCGGCGAGACCGGCGAACACAAAGAACCTCACGCAGAGGCCCCTCAGAAGACGGAAAAACCAGGTGAGTCTGAGCGGACGGCCCTCGAAGAAAAACTCAAAAAAGCAATTGACGAAGAAGACTATGAACAGGCGGCATTGTTGCGCGACAAACTCAAGGAACTCGGTTCCGATTGACGCCCGTTTTTGTTTCAAGCTCGATAAGCGCCGACTCATAGGAAAACAACGCCTCCTCGTGGGCCAACTCGGCAGCCAGACGTGCGAGTTTGGCGCTCCGGAGCTCGGCCCGGGTGATCAATTCATTGTCAAAGGAAACCGACGCGTTTCTTTCGACTTCCTGAGCAAGCTCGAGTTCCGCGTCGGCCCGAGAGACTTGAGCCCAGGCGGTTTTTGCTGCTTCCACGAGGTTCCGGACCTGAAGCTCGAGGTTTAGGTCGTAGCCGTTCAACGCGAGCTTGGCACTTTCAAGAGAGAGCTCCGCCTGCTCGATTTTCGAGCCCGATGCTCCAGCGTCAAAAAGGGTTGTGTGGGTGCCAAGGGTAACGGTGAGGTTTGTGTCCCATGAATCGATCCAGTTAGCACCCACTACCGGAACCTTTTGGCCCGATACGTCGACGCTCAGGTTGAGCGACAGATCAGGAAGAAACGCTTTGGAACCTTCTTCGATCTTGAGCAGGGTTTCCGCCTGTCTTATCCGGTACCGCAACTCCGCACGCATACCGGAAGATTGAAGCGCGGCGGAGAGAAACTCACCTTCGTCCGTAGAAAGAGGTTCACGCCGATATCCGCTTGCAAGCGTTTTTGCATCGGTCTCAATTCCGGTAAGCCTGGATAGAGTCAACCGCGCGCTCGAGCCGGCTTCGATTGTCCGGGCAAGCTGTGCCGATAAGGCGGCTTTCTTTGCGGCGGCATCGAGTACATCCTGCCGGGTTATGATGCCGCCTTCAAAAGCCTCGTTTTTATCACCGAGTATTTGGCCTGCGATTCTTTCGGCGTTCCCGAGAACCCGCGCGGCGTTGTCCGCAAATATCGTTCCAAAATACGCCAGGCGTACACTGCGCTCCAGATTACGCTCCCTGGTCACATATTTCTCACCGGCAATATTGCTTTCGATATCGGCGAGCGTTACCGCTCCCTCCAGCTTGCCCCAGGT
>CAZHXC010000096.1:2903-8870 GCA_964536145.1 uncultured Spirochaetales bacterium
AAAAGCGGCCGGCTCAACGTAGCGGAAATCCGGAAGAACGAGTGCTCCGCATCCTCAACGAGCACGTAATCGCGGTCGGGAAACGCCACTGGTGTTGGTGACTGGGCCGTTGGAAGGTAGGCGAATGCGCCTTTTTCAATCCTGTAACCCTCCGGCGGATTGCTCAGCGCCGATCCGGATGTCTGCAGTGTGATTTGCGGCCCGGCGGCGGCTTCGGCCTCCCGGACAGCGGCGGCGCTTTTTTTCAGGTTGAGCCGTTCTATCTCGAGCTCAACCGAGTTTGAAACAGCGGCGTGTACCGCCTCTTCGACGGTGAAGCGAGTGGTGTCGTCGACCCGTCCCGCGGCCGCTTCAGCTTCTGCGTCGGCCGGTCTTCCGATCACTGGAGTACCGGCCACGGGGCGGGCCTGAGTTTCCGCCGCATGCTCACCGTCCACGGGTTGAGCATCCTCCCTATGTCCTCCCGCCACCACCGGCAACGAGACACAAAGCAAAAAAAGACCGCAACAAAGAATCAAAGGTTTCACAGCCGCTTGTTCCTACAGGTTTATTTCTATCACGGTGTCGGCGAGATAGTTCGGTGTGATCCACGACTTGAGGGCAAAGTCCCGGTCGTCAAACGCCGTCGGATCTAGGCCGTCGATATTGCCGCCAACCGTCGCCGCGTCAAAGGGTGGATCAAAGAAGAGCTGTACGTAGATCCCGTCCTCTCCCTCGGGGATTCCTGATTGCGCAATGTCTATCGCGTCAGTACCGTCAAAGTTCCCCGGAGCCGAATCTGTCCACTGCACAAAAAAGGCGAAACTGCCGGTTGCATCGGTATAGTCATAGAGCAGGTGTTCACCCTCGTCATCAAAATACGTGAGGGTTACCTCTATCCCCTGCGCCGGAATCTCCTGCACCTCCTGAGTCGAGAGATAGCGACGGATACACCTGCCGTAGAGGTTTGCGGCAAACTCCGTTCGCGGTTGACGGGTCACGACAATTTGCGTTGTCACCTGTGACGCCTGGTCTGAAGTTACAACCGCAGTAACGGGATCCGCCGCCTCGTAGTCGGTGTCCTCGACTGAGATGGTAACGTTCTCAGTGTCTGCAGACGGACTATCCGGCGATTCATCGCGCCACCTCACCTCTTCAAACTCAAACACCCCGTCCACCCCATCGACGGTTGCGGTGGTGGTAACGTAGTCCTCCTCATCGTCAGGCGTTGACTCGAGGTCGAGCACCATCCGCACGCCGTTCACCCCGTCTCCGACGGTATCGATAACCTGTCCCGATACGAGGGGGCTCGTGAAACTCGCCCGGACGAGGTGGACATCGGGAACCACATTGATGGTGTCGGAGATAATCCCCTGCACTCGCGTGGTAGTCGACGTGTAATCTCCATGGGAAATGGCGAGCCAGACCGAACCTGAGTCACCCGCGTCGCCAAATGAGGGAAACCAGTTCCGCCAGATGATCTTGTGGCTGTAATAACCCGCGTTGCCGCCGCCGGTCATCGATGCGGTCTCCACCGAAAAACCCTCCGCGTCCGCGGACTCAGGCTCCTCAGCATATACTCTGATGATCGCACCGTTGACACCGGCCCCGCTTTCCGCGTCTTTCACATAACCGGCTATTTCCGCGGTGTAGTATCCGCCGCAGCCGGCAAGGATCACAATAACGGCGAATGCCGCGGCCACGCGCCCCAGGCGCGCTACCTTATTTCTCTTCATGTCAAAGGTTCCTCCATGCTCTTTCTGTAGCTCGCCGCTCCCGGCCTGCGCGATCGGTTCATACGACGCTTCTCCAACCGGGATTCCACAATCCAATAAATCACCGGGATAAGCACCAGCGTAACAATTGTCGATGTCGTAAGCCCTCCGACAACCGCCCTGCCCATGGGAGCCCGCATCTCAGACCCGAGGCCGAATCCGAGGCTCATGGGCAGCAGGCCGAAAATTGTGGTGAGGGAAGTCATGAGAATAGGCTTCAACCTTGTCTTGCCTCCCTTCACAATGGCCTCCCGCAGACTCAAGCCCCGGCTCCTCAACAGATTTATATAATCGATTAAAACTATAGCGTTGTTCACCACAATGCCGACAAGGAGAATACCACCGACAAATGCGAGCAGGTTGAAGGTTGTTCCGGTTACAAGGAGCGCGGCAACAAGTCCGATGATAGCAAAGGGTACGCTGAACATGACGATAAACGGATGCAGAAGGCTTTCAAACTGCGAGGCCATCACCATGTAGACGAGCGCGACCGCCGCGAGAAGTGCGATAAAGAGACTCGAATACGACTCGGCCATCTCCAGACTCGTTCCTGTATAGGCGAGCTCGATGCCGAGGGGTCGTGGTCCGAGGGAATCAACGGTGTTACGAACATCGGTCATGACCCGGTTGAGCGGGCGTTCGCCGGTCAGATCGGCGCTGATTGCGATTATCCGGGTCCGTCCCTTGCGGGAAACCGACAGAGGTCCGGTACCTTCCTCTATGTCCACGAGGTTTTCCAGCGGAATTCTCATCCCCGCCGGATTGACGAAATACAGCGCCGGAAACCGCTCGGGTGTTCGGTCCTCCTCCCGTAGTATCACCACCACGTCATAGCTTATCTCGTCCTCGTTATAGCGCGATACCGTCATCACCTTGTACGCCGCGCGGATAGTGGTGGCAATCTCAAACGGGCTCAAACCAAGCGCGAGGGCTTCACGCCGCTTCACCCTGAACTGCAGCTCCGGTCTCCCGGTGCGGTGGGAGATGCGTGGGCTGCGTACGCCTTCTATTTCGCCGATTTCAGCTTCGATTCGCTTTGCGTATTGATACAAGCCATCGAGATTATCACCGGTAAGCTCGACGACTATCGGAGAAGTTTCACCGGATGCCGATGATGCAAGAGCCGCAATTCCTTCGACATGAAGCGAGTACTGCAGATCGAGGACCTCATCCGCCATCCTGGTATCGATCTCACGCATATACTCCCAGATAGACCTCTCCCGCATCGATTTGTGTACCAGCTTTAGGTGAACCATCGCGAGGTTGCTCCCAACATTTCCGGCATCAATCAGGCTCCCGCTCCGGCCGACCTGTGACGAAATGATATCGAGATCATCACCGCACACCGCGTTCACAAGCCTCTCCACCTCCACCACCTTCCTGGTGGTAACATCGTAGGAGGCGCCGCTTCTTGTTTCCATATAGATGGAAAACTCACCTTCATCGGTCTCGGGCAGAAACTCCATCCCGAGCAGGAGAATCGATCCGATGCTTGAGCAAAACAGCAGTACGGCGAGGGCTATCACCACAAGCGAATGGTCGATCGCCCACGAAACGGTTCGCTCGTACGCGTCGTCGAGTTTTCGGAGAAAACCCTGCACCATCCTGGCCGTTTTATCTACGAACCGGTTTCCCGATTGTACCGATATATCGGCGAGAGAGAGATCGTGTCCGCGGGCGGTACTTTGCAGATCTCTGATCATTGACGGGTCGATTTTCAACACCTTTGCACAGAGAAGTGGGATAAACGTCAGTGCTACCGAAAGCGACACGACGAGCGCGAAGGAGATAGTGAGCGCGAGGTCATCGAATATGAGACCGGCGATGCCTTCAACAAAGAGCATGGGCAGGAATACCGCCACGGTTGTAAGCGTTGATGCAACAATCGGTTTTGCCACCTCCGCGGTGCCCTCTCTCGCGGCGTCTTCCCGGCTCAAGCCGGCGAGTTGCTTTCTGTACACGGACTCGAGCACAACGATGGAATTGTCGACGAACATCCCTACTCCGAGGGTAATACCCATGAGCGAAACCATATTCATCGAAAGCCCGCCAAAATCCATGAGGGAGAAGGTCACGACGACGGAAAACGGAATCACCACCGCGGCTATGAGGGTCGACCGGAGGTTTCGCAAAAACAGCAGGAGCACGAGCACCGCCAGGAACCCGCCTTGCCAGGCGGCGGTCGCAACCCCGCCTATAGACTGCTTTACCGAAACCGATTGGTCGGTACGAATCGCTATCTCAATCGAGGAGGGAAGCCTCGCGAGCAGGGAATCGAGGCGGCCGATGATCCTCTCGTTTACGAGCACCGTATTGAAACCCGGCTGCCGCTGGACCGCAATCATCACCCCCTCTTCTCCGCCGGCCCGGACAAACTGCTCCTGTGCAACGCTGTCCATCGATATATCCGCCACATCCTTCAGGAACACCGGCACATCCTGTCGGTAGCCGACGAGAACGTGACCAATATCATCAACGGAGGAGAACTCACCGATTGTCCGCAGAATGACGTGGGAGTCTTCGATGGTGAGAGACCCGCCGGGAAGATCGACATTCTCTCCACTGAACGCCTGCAGGACCTGTGTAACAGGAATATTGAGCTTGCCGATCTCATCGAGATTGAGCCTGCAGACGACAGCGGACTCAGCCCCGCCGTAGACCTCGGCCTGCGCGACTCCCTCCACCTTTTCGAGAAACGGCACGATCTCACGCTCGGCGAGGCGGCGAATATCAAAGCCTCTCGTTTTTGCGTAAACGTTAATGACGAGCGTCGGAAGATTCTGGGGATTGAACTTGAATATACCGGGCCTATCGACGCCCTCGGGCAGATCGCCTTCTATCTTGCTGATCTGTTCCCGGACCTCCGAGACGATGTTATCGAGATTTTTTGACCACTCGAAATTGAGGATGACAAGCGATACGCCTTCGCTCGATGTTGAGGATATCTGTTCGACGCCGCTCAACGAGCTCAAGACCTCCTCCAAGGGCTTGGTGACACCGGACTCGACCTCGTACGGACCAACCCCGGGATAGGCGGTGAATATCGCCACGGTAGGCATCGATATGTCCGGGAAGAGCTCGAGCTCGAGCCGGCTCAACGAAACCACTCCAAGGAGAAAGAGCGCTAAGAAGAACATGGTGGTGGTGATGGGGTGTCGTATTGCGGTTTCTGATATTCTCATCGTTGTTCGACCACTTCCACCCGTTGGCCGTCCTCTAAAAATGCATTGCCGAGAATGACGACAAGATCATCTTTAGTAACCGCCCCGGAAACGGCGGTGAACCCCTCTGCCGCTATCCCTTTCTCTACGGCCACTTCAACCGCTGTGGCGGATTCGTTGTTGACCACCAGATACATAACGTGCTGATCATCGCGGATCACCACCGCACTGTCGGGAACCATCAAGAGGTCCGCCCGGTTGCCGATGACAATTTCAGTATTGACGTACATCCCCGGTTTCAGGAGCCGGCCGGTATTGCCGATATCGGCACACACCTCAAATGTCCTGCTCGCAGGATCGATGACCGGAGCGACGGAGTTTACCTTCCCTTCAAAGGGCGGTCTGTCAGGGTATGCGATAGGAAATACTCTCACCGGAATTGCGGCCGATGTGTCGGCGAAGCGTGAATAGTATTTCTCGGGTATACGAATGCAGGCCTCTATCGGATCCTCCTGAACAATGGCGAGCAGAGCGGTCCCGGTGCCGACCGTATTTCCCACATCCACGAGTATTCTTGCAACGAGTCCGGAAACCGGCGAGGTCACTTTGGCATTGTCGAGCTGGAGTTTTGCCAACTCATACGCGGCTTTTGCCGCCTCCGCGTTTGCCCTTGCCATATCGAGCTCTTCACTGCTCGCACCCTCCTCCATCATCTTCACGGAGCGCCGCGCATTCTCGAGCCTGGTACGGGCGGAGCCGAGCTTGTTTTCCGCATCTTCATAGGCGGCTTTAGCGATGGTTCCGGCTTCATAGAGTCGTTTTGAACGCTCGAAGTTGTTCTCGGCCACGGTAAAGTCCTCTTCCGCCTGCCTGAGATCCGCCTGCGCGTTCTCGAGCTCGGCCTCTCTGACGCCTCTTTCCGCTTTCCTGAGCTGCGCGTCCGCCGCGTTCCAGGCGGAAAGCGCCTGCTCCGCCTGCAGTTGTGCAGCTTCCGCTTCGAGTTCAATGAGCAGATTGCCGCGCTTTACCGCTTCTCCCTCACGTACGTATAT
>CAZHXC010000097.1:0-922 GCA_964536145.1 uncultured Spirochaetales bacterium
AGGAGCGAGTCTTAGTTTTGAGTCTGAATTGCGGAATCGTGGGGCTGCCGAATGTGGGCAAGTCGACTCTTTTCTCAGCACTGACCGCGCAGCAGGTACCCATGGAGAACTATCCCTTTTGCACCATCGAGCCGAACCGGGGCATAGTTGAAGTGCCTGACACCCGGCTCGATCGTCTCGAGGAGATATACAAGACCGGCAACCTCATCCCCGCCATCGTAGAGTTTGTAGATATAGCCGGGCTTGTGCGTGGAGCATCAAGAGGGGAAGGTCTCGGCAACAGGTTTTTGGCTCATATTCGCGAGGTTGGCCTCATTATTCATATTGTGCGATGTTTTGAAGAGGAAGATGTCTCTCATGTTTCCGGGGAGCTCGATCCGGTCTCAGATATCGAGGTTGTGAATCTCGAGCTCGCGCTGGCCGACCTCGAAACCGTCGAAAACAGAATCGAAAAAAACGAACGGTATCTCCGGTCGAGCGACAAAAAGGTCTCCTCGCGGGCCGCGGCTTTCGCCCCGGTGCTCGAAACGCTACGGAAGACCCTTGCGGATGGGCACCCGGTACGAAGTTTAGGGATTCAGCACGAAGAGATGGCTGAGATGCATTTGATAACCGCAAAACCGGTGCTGTACGTCGGAAATGTCGATGAAGACGACATCGATGGTGAATCAGAGTTATTTAGAAGCGTGGCCGCTTATGCCGAAAAAGAGAACGCGCTCTGTTTGCCGCTTTGCTGCAAGCTCGAGGCTGAAATTGCGGCACTCGAGTCAGAGGAGGAACGACAGGAGTTCCTGGAATCCGCAGGTTTGGAAGAGTCGGGTCTTTATCAGCTCGTACGGAAAGCGTATGAGGTTTTGGGCTTGCGAACGTTTTTTACACAAAACGGCAAGGAACTGCGAGCCTGGACGTTTATTGAAGGGGA
>CAZHXC010000097.1:932-1976 GCA_964536145.1 uncultured Spirochaetales bacterium
GCAGGCCGCCGGACGGATACACACGGACTTTGAGGCCGGCTTTATTAAGGCGGAGGTGTTTCACTGCACGGATTTGTTAGAATTGGAAGATGTTCAGAAAGTGAAAGAGGCGGGTAAATTGAGAATCGAGGGCAAGGAATACCTCGTGAAGGACGGAGACGTTATTCTTTTCAGGTTTCAAACACATGGATGAACGGAGACTGTATCAGATTGTAAATTTCATACTCAACGAGGCGGATTCCGGTGAGCTGGACGTTATCAGGGCGGCGCTGAGAAGGCGAGAAGGACGGGGCGCGTCCGAAGGTGGTGAGGATCTGGGTCAACGAGTTGGCCGGATGGCAAAGGAGATGGCGGAGCAGGTAAGCGGTGAGGTGGGCGTGTCACAGGAGCAGATAAGGCGGACCGTACGTGGTTTTGTGAAAGATATGATCAACCGCGAGGCGCCCGAGCTTCGCGAAGCACAGGTCGATGAGCTCCTCGACCGGTGGGTGCCGGATCCGGCGAGCGGTAGAAGGAGCGGGAGAGCAGGCGGGAGCAGTGGAGAAGGCGGCGAGCTTCCTCAGGATGCGTTGTTGACGATGATCAGGCAGTTTGTCGCGTTTGCCACCGGACAGATGACCGAATCAGAAGACGCGGAGTTATCAACGGCCATACCCGATTGGCAGAACCGCTACTGGGCGCGGTTTTCGAGCGTCATACAGAAGCTCGTAGACCTGTACGTGAAGGGAATCATGAGCGAGCGTGATTTCTGGGAAGGGATCTACGATGAGCTCGGCTACGAAGCTAACGGCTCTTCATCCGGTTCATAAACTCGTACACCTTGTCATTGAAGCCCGGTAGCGTTTCATGTTCAAAATCGGGATACATAACCATTTGCTTTGCTGAAGTAATCCTGTTGTATGCGGCAAACTGGCTCGACGGCGGGCAGGTCATATCCATGAGTGAGATTCCCCACAGTACTTCCCCGCGTATTCGGTTGGCCAGATTCTTGATGTCGATGTAGCCGAGTTTGGTGAAGACATCCATTTCACGCTCGTGCCGGGG
>CAZHXC010000097.1:1986-8853 GCA_964536145.1 uncultured Spirochaetales bacterium
TTCTGAAATAATCGGTAAGCTCCTGATACGCGGCCTTTGCAAGATCGAGCTCCCAGACTCTCATATAATCTGAGAGAAAGGGAAAACATGGCGCAAGCCTGTTTATCTCGGGAACCAGGCTCGCACAGGCGACGGTTAGCGCGCCACCTTGTGAAAGTCCGGTCACCCCGATTCGCCCTTCATCCACATCATCCATGGACATGGCTATCCGTGCGAGTTGCACCGTGTCGAGGAATATGTGTCTGAAAAGCATGTTGTCGGGTTCGTCGTCAAGGCCGCGGATAATGTGTCCCCGGTAGGTATTGCCCTTCACCCCGCCGGTATCTTCAGAGAGGCCGCCCTGGCCCCTGCAATCCATTGAGAATACCGATAACCCTTCCGCGGCGTAGGGCATGATGTCAAACCAGTCACCGGCGTTCAACGAGTACCCGTGAAACTTGAGAACCGCCGGAGCCGGTTTTGGAGCCTGCCTCGGTTTTGCATACAGCGCGTGGATACGTGCGCCCCGTACGCCTGTAAAGAAAAGGTGGTAGCATTCGGCGACGGATGATTGGAAAGAGCTCTCCTTTATATCGATATCAGGTTTTGTGTCGTCAAGCTCATCGATTGCTCTCGACCAGTAGTCGTCAAAATCAGCAGGTACCGGAGTGATACCGCGATAGGTCTTCATCTCTTCGAGAGGCATCTCAAAAGTGGGCATACTTCCTCCAAAGAACCGGGAGACCGGTTGCGAACAATTCTATATGGGACTATCATGAACCCTTGTTTATTTCAAGTAACGTGGAGTATTTGTATGGGACGCAAGATCGAATTCGTAATTAACGGCCGGACGATACCGGCCGAGCTCAACGATTCCGCCACTGCGCGGGCCATTGGAGAAAAACTTCCTATAACCGTGTCGTTTTCCCGTTGGGGGGATGAATACTACGGCAGCTGCGGTGTGGACGCGCAACTCGATGCCGATGCACGGGAGATCATGGAAGTGGGTGAGCTCGCCTATTGGCCGCCGGGAACAGCCCTCTGCGTTTTTTTCGGCCCTACACCGGCAAGCTCCGATGAGAGACCGCGTGCCGCATCTGCGGCAAATCCGGTGGGACAGATAAACGGTGACGTTTCAGTTTTCAGCTCGTTTGGCGGCTCGATTACGGCCGAGGTACGTGACGCGGGCTGAGATTTCTCAGCCGTTGGGCGCCTCTATTTACTGCCGCTTTGGCATCAGGCACATACGAAAACCCCTATCGTGTAATGAGTTGCGTTCTTGATGCTCGTGTGAAAGGTGGGTTTTTCGATGTGGTCTGTTGACCAAATAAATCCTATTCAGTAACTTCGCTATCGGTAATCCATGGGGGTAATGAACAATTTGGGTCGAAACTCGATAATCCTTCATCTCGAGAGCACGAAAAAGAAAGCCGCAATTCACGAATTGCTGTCCCGGGCTCCGGTGTTCGAAAAGGTGCGTGATCTGCCTGCGTTGGAGAAGGCCATTCTCTCCCGGGAAAAGGTCATGAGCACAGGTATTGGCCGCGGGGTGGCGATTTCCCACGGTGAGGTTCCTGAAATCGACAGCGTCGTTGTGGCACTTGGATTGTCTGAAAAAGGAATCGTCTTTGATTCAATCGATGAAAAACCGGTCCACATCCTCTTTATCATTGTAAACTCAAGGCTCAAACGCGGTGAGTATCTCGAGATACTGTCAAACCTCACAAGACTTATGAGAAAAGAGGAAGTGAGAAAGGATATTCAATGTTGTACCTGTGCCGGCGAGGTGGAAGAAGTTCTGCGCCTTGCAATGGCAGGATGACGCAGTCTCAACAATGAATCTGAGGCGTATTTACTCGAGGTCCTGATTGATGGCGTAATACATCGTAGAGAGGGCCATCCTCCACTTCTGGTTGATCATCGCCTCAGTACAGAAACAACCGGCATGGTTCAGTTCCGGCTCCTCGGCAAGAATATCCCTTACTGCTTTTCCTTCCAAAACTTGAAAGTTTTCGAGCTTGTCAAGAAACTCCTCACCGCTCTGTCTGAAACCGCACATCTCCCGCACATTTTCAATTTCGTTCTGTGGAATCTCGATCCACGCTTTGCGGACATGCGGGTCCAACTCAGACGAGTTTAGTTCAGCGTGAAGGTATGCCGTAAAGGGAGTACCCCCGTTGCTGCAGGTGCTTCCGTTGAATAGAAATCGAAAATGGATGACCTCGGCTGACCTTTCTACCAGCTCCAGGTAGTTGTTCTTCCATTTTTCCAACGCTCGGACCGCGACAGGATAAGCAAAATCTCTGGGCATGTACCATCCTTTTCTCTAAATTCCTTTTTTAATTTATGCAGCGACGGATAGTAGCCGCTATGAGATCGGAGTTCTTCGATCTTTCCAATCATGATGTATCAAGTATCCGCAGGATCGTCAACATGTGAGCCCGCGTCGTTATTTGCTCCTGAGCGTATCGTTTCGAGAGCCGTGCGAATATTGGATAAGAAGGCGTAGACAGATAGGAGCGCTACGGCGGCAATTTCGTACCACTCATGACCTCCAAAACGCAGAACACCGGCTGTTTGGGTCTGTATGGCCGGCGAGCTAACCAGGTGAACCACCGGTGTGAGGAGTATGATGAGCATCGCAATCCAGCGACCGAACTTGAACTTCCTGTTCTTGAACAGCAGCATCCCCAAACCCGCGCCAACCAACATCGCTATGAATAGTTCTATCAGCCCAAAGAATGCAAATGCGCCTACGGTAGTGGCGAGCCCGCCGCCGCCTGCAAAGCGGAAAAACAGGGGCTTTCTGTGGCCGAGAATCGCCGCCATCGCGATGAGCATGAGCCCCGCTGTACCCAAGAACGTTCCAAAGTGAAAGTAGACCTCCTCCGCTATGATCAACGGAACAACCACTTTGGCGACATCTCCAAAAAAGACAACGGCCCCCCAGCCGCGCCCAAAGTTGCGCCCGATGTTCGCGGTACCGGGGACACGGTTTCCCATGGTGCGGATATCGGCTTTGCCGAGAAGCGTAGAGACGATGATTGCGAAATTCAATGATCCTGCTAGATACGCGACAATCACGGCAGTGACGAGAAAGACCCAATACATTGATCCTACCTCTTATGATGACTCTACAGAGAGTGATGAGGCAATGTCAAACGGCAGATCCTAACTTGCGATAATTGTTGCGGTGCCATACACTTAGGCACATATACAAGCGGAGGTTCCGATGGATTGGCTGTACCTGATATTGATAGGCTACGCTCTTGGAACCGTAGGCCTCTACTCGGCCACCGTTTTTCGCGTAATCACCGAAGCGGCAAAAGGCGCGGTGATCTTCTGCGTCTGCGCACTGCTTTTCGATCACACCGGGTGGTACCTGGCCGCCACATTCGGGGCGTATGTTCTTGGACGCAGATTCCCGATCTATCGCCGTTTCAACCGGGTCGCGGTCGCCCGCGGCGCACCGGCGATCGAAGCCGGAGCGGCATTTCTGCTCTCTATTGTACTTCAGGCCGCCGTATCCGGCACTGTTCTCCCGGCGGTAGTGGTGATAATGATCGCGGTGGCGGCGTTACTCTCGGTCACACGCGCCTGGCAGGTGCCCATCCTCTCGGTATCGATTTTGGCAGGTTTTTTTCTGCCTCTTGCCGAGAGTTGCGGGGGGTTGTCACCCGCAACGGTTCTGGTTTCCGGATATCTTGCGTTCGAGGCGGTTATCTCAATCGTCACATCCTCTCTGTTCAAATTGGGAGAAAGCGGTGAGGTTAAACTCTGGAGATTACTCGCGAGACCCTTTGCGCTCCTCTTCCTGCCGATTGACGTCTTTGCGGGCCGACGGACGCTGCTGTTCGTTATCGGGATAGTGGCGTTGGTTTTTATCATCACCGATTTTGTGCGTCTGGCTACAAAGAAAAACCTCGCAGCGGTATTCAAAAAGAAAGAGGCCAACCGGTTTTCCTCCATGACGCTCTTTCTTGTTTCCGCCTTTCTCTCCTTCCTGCTCTTCCCGGCCTCCATCCCCTATGTCAGCTTTGTCTGCATAACCTTTGGTGACTTATTCAGCAAGGTGATAGGGTTGAGATTCGGCACTCTCAAGCTGTACAAGAGCCGCACCCTCGAAGGTACGCTCGCCTTTTTGGCCGGAAGCCTGATGTTCAACGTGATCATCAGCGCATTCGTCGAGATTTCGCTTGTGTACATCATAGTCGGGTGCTTTATCGCCGCGATTACCGAACTCTTCTCCGGGGCTATAGACGACAATTTCAGCGTCACTATTGTAACCGGCGGCGTGCTCGTCGCCCTCCGCTATTTCCTGCGGGTATAGCTATGATATAAGTTTTTTGTAGAACACGCGGTAGCGCTTGTATTCCACGGCGCCTAAACTGTCGGCTATGACCGGGGTTTGCGGGTTGTCTTCGGCGGTAAGGGAGAGATCGGCCCACTCGTAACCTCGCTCATAGGCCCGTTTCGCCATCTCGTCAAAAAGGAGAGCGACCACCCCCGTATTCCAATACTCGGGAAGCACGAGAAGACTCTTTGCCGCGATGCATTTTGTCTTGCGTTTCAGCCCTCCAATCAGACCGATGTAGTTCCAGGGCCACCGCAGGCCGTTCAGGCGGATGAAGATCTCGTTGAGATTGGGTATCCCCGGAAACCAGCCGATCGTTTCCCCGTTGCGCTCGGCAAAGAGAATCAGATCAGGGTCAACAATGTCTTTTAGCGGCATGAACGTTGCTTTTAACGAGTCCCGCCTCCAGGGTACCGACCCCTCGAGATGGGCGAGGGAATGTATCAGGAGGTTGTGAACCCTGTCGATCTCACTTTCCAGCTCATCCAGACGGACCGGTCGAATAGTGAAGTCGCCACGTTTACGTGCTATCCGGGCGAGGCGGCTCAACCGCTTCTGTCCCGGGCTATCCGGATCTATTTCCGCTCGAAATGCCAAATTGTCACCTCGCGCCTTTTCAAAACCAAAGGATTGAAACTGATCCAAATAGTACGGCGGTGTGTGGCCACACATAAGGGCAGGTGGCCTGTCGCGGCCGCTGACAAGAACCCCGTAGCTGTTTTCGTAGTCGAGGTTGAATGGGCCAAAGAGATGATCGAGCCCGCGTCCCAAACCCCACTCAGCCGCCCTCTCGAAGAGAGCGCGGGATACATCACGGTTATCGATGCATTCGTAAAAGCCGATCATACAGTCGGCCCGTCCCCGCCTGTCGTTTGTGGGTGGGTCATCGGCGGCACAGATCCTTCCAACGGGAACGCCGTCAAGATATGCGACAAAAAAATCAGCGGTGCCGCGTTTGAAGAAAGCACCGGTTTCCGGAGAGATCGTCTTTTTTACTTTAGGCAGAAGCGGCGGTACCCATAGCGGATCGTCTTTATAGATTTTCCAGGGCAAGGTAAGGAATTCCTTCCTGCTGCCGGCGGAGGAAACACGTTGTACTGTAAGTCCCACTTTGTTGTCATTCTCCCTTTCTCAAGATGCACATGCCGTTTTTTAGTCTACAGTACTTCCTCGAGCACGTAAAATACGTTCTGGTCGGTGCCGAATACTATCCAGTTTCCCGCAACCACAGGACCGCTCAGAATGGATCCTTCAATATCCAGTTCCCAGAGGTTCCTTCCGGTTCGTGCGGATAGACAGACAATTTTGGCGGAAGTGTAACCCGGTATTGTAGATTCAAGCTCAGAGCTCACGGGAAGGTCCCCTGACAGGTTGTCCCCGTGCACGCCGAAATATACTCTGTCCTTTGCAACAGTCGGCGGGCTCGAGGTGGGATACTGGAACGAATGGGTCCACGCTGGGGCACCGTTTTTCTGGTCAAATGCGCGCACGGTGGTGTCGCCGCTGGTAAAGATCACCATATTTTTCCAGAGCGACGGGGCGAGGTAGTCGAGTATTTCGAGGTTGTTGTTGAACAGAGCGAACGGGTTGATCCTTGTTCTCGTACCGATGTTGGATTGATCGTAGTTCCGCCAGACCTCTTCTCCTGTACGCCTGTCAAGCGCATAGTAGGTGAGATCCATCGGATCCGTGGGGAAACCCGCGGTTCCGTAGAAAAGGAGTCCTCCCTTCAACGCGGGAAAGGAGTACCAGATAGCGTTGTCGTCGAAGGTGTTGAGAAGCCAGAGGTAGTTCCTGGTGTTGATGTCATACGCGCCGAGAGTTCGAGGTTGGCTCTCCGGACCCGGGGCGAAATACATCACATCCTCATACAGCTGAAAGGTGTGGCGAAGCCAGACGTAGTTACGAATGCTAAACTCTTCAACTCCGGCCGGGTCAAAGAAGTAGGTGGCGCCCACATCGCTTGTGAATATCACGTGGTCTTCGTATTTAATGGTGGAGGATTGTACGGTCCTCCCGGTATCGAATGACCAGACCAGCTCGCCGTGTTGCCGGTCTACGCAGTAGAAATAGCCGTCGTTCGAGCCGAAGTAGATGTGCTTATCATCCGCGGCCGGTACGGAGTTGATAGGACCGTCGGTCTTGAATACCCAGCGCATGTACCCGCTTTCGATATCAAGAGCGTAGAAGTTACCGTCGTCCGAGCCAAAGTAGATCGTATTGTCGAGTATCACCGGCGGGTTGAAAGTGAGTGCGGGGCCTTCCTGGTATTGAAGCCTGAGCTTCCACTTCACGGCTATGGGAGGCTGGATGGAGGTGTGGGTATACCCGCGGCCCTGCTCTCCGCGGAACATGAGCCAGTCGGATTTGCCGCCGCACGATTGAAATATGATAACCACGGCCGCGAGCAGCGTGAGGAGACCGGTGCGCAGGGACACGGTCAGAAGGGCGCTGCGCAACCGCATGCGCGGAAAAGCGGCGCACAGCGGCGCGCGGAGAAAAGCGCCACGCGGCGGCACACGGAGCGGCGCCCG
>CAZHXC010000098.1:0-8788 GCA_964536145.1 uncultured Spirochaetales bacterium
AAGGGCACTATCACCGGCTCGACCTTTGCATGTTTACGCCTGCAGCAATCACCGTCCGGGATCGGATGGCCGTGGGGACACACCCGCGGATGCCCGAGCAGCGTACAGATCTGCTCTTCCAGACCGTCATTGAGAATATGCTCGAATTTGCATGCTTCATCGTGCATCGAAGATTCAGCGGAGCCGAGAACATCGGTCAGAAGGCGTTCGGCCAGGCGGTGTCGACGCACCACACGGCGGCCTGCGTCTATGCCTGCCCCGGACAGCGCTATTCTGTTCGACTCTATAAGAATGGCGCCGCATTTGTGCAATTCTGTGAGTAATCCGGCGTCAATACCGCCGGTCTGTACACTCGTTGCGCCTTGCTCGACGGTACGAATGTAGAGAGATTCAAGCAGCTGTTCTGCAGCTTCACTGTACATCTGGTCGTTCACGGTTTCGTTTCCTCCATTGCTTGATGCGTTTCACAATTCCGGGTTCGGGTGGGATCTCGTAGTAGCAATTCGGGCATCTGATAAAGCGACAGGTAGCAACATGTTTTCCAAAAGCACAACTCGAGCAGACCGAACGAGCTTCCTCTTCGCTGAAACTGAATCCACAGAGGGGACAGGTAATCACAGGCTCACCTGCAGCGCCGTCAAAACCAGGTTGAGCAAATACCCGACGACAAAGGCAAACGGAAAAATAAATGCGGCGATGGCCACGGCCGTCTTCCAGCCCCGCTCTTTGATCATCACAGAGAATTGAGCGATGCAAGGAAGGAAGAGTGTGAGGGTAACCGCGGAAACCAAAAGCGGGATGCCGGAAAGCACGCCACTCTGGTACAGATCGAACAACCCCGCAGCGCCGAAATCCCTGCGAAAAAACCCGAAAAAGAATGCTACTGAGGTTTCCCTCGGTAGCCCAATCAGCCCGACAATGGGCGCGATAAGATAATCGACGATTATATCGAAGACGCCGGTGATGTCGCCGATCCACAACAATACGCTTGCGACAAGGAATATCGGAATTACCTCGACGAGATACCATTTCAGACGAGCGTAGGTTTTTACCAGGACGTTCGATATCTTCGGTATTCTCAGCGGCGGGAGCTCCATATAAAACGCCGCTTTTTTACCCGGCACGACTTTCACGGCGAGATAGCCCACAAGGAGAAAGATCCCAAAAACGACACCAATCCAGATGATGAGTGACAATGGGCTTGAAGAGAGAATTGCGAGTACCACACCGAGCTGCGCTGAGCACGGTATCGCCAGTGCCAGTAACAGCGTTGTCAATATCCGTTCTTTTTTCGTTTCCTGCGTTCGTGTGACAATTGTCGCCATCGTGTCGCAGCCAAAGCCGAGCACCAACGGTATTACCGCCCGGCCGTTCAGTCCGATTTTTTTGAAAACTCGATCTATCAGCAGCGCAAGCCTGGGGAGATATCCGGAATCCTCGATAATCGAAAAGATGATAAAAAACGTCCCGACGATCGGTAAGACTATCGCAAAGGCGTAGCTCAGTCCAAGCGTGAGCACTCCGTATTCACCGACAAACAGATCGGCCACGGCCGGCCACGGGATTGTTCCACGTACAAACGATATCAACGGGGGATGAATCCACTCTCCAAAAACCGTACCCTCTATAAAGTCAACGACCGTCCCGGCGCCGAACACACCAACAAACTGGTAAAGACCAAAGTAGAGAACCGCCAGAAAAATCGGTATACCTGTGGCGGGGTGTATCATCAGTCGGCTAAGCCGCTCTCGAAATCCGATCCTTTTCGATTTTGATTCTTCGAGAGACATTTCCACGATACGGTCCGCCTCCCTCCGATGGGCCATTCCGGTCACAAGTCCGATGGGCTTCCCCAACACTCCGGTTGTTTCATCCACTATCCGGTCGATCAATTCTATTCGCTCACCCTCACGAGTTTCTACGAGTGAACGTATTTCCGGATCCCGTTTTAAGAGAAGCAGGCCGACGCTTCGTCTCGAAATTCGATACTCTCCGGTAAGCACATCACCGAGCTTTGTGAGTCCTTTCTCGACAGATTCAGGATACTGCATGATATTCAGCGTTTTCCATATTGTGGTTAGCAATCAATTTGCGAAGTGCTTCAATGCCCGTTCTTTTTGTGGCGACTGTCGCAGCCACCTTGATCCCAAGTTCCTGCTCCAACAATCCAAGATCAATAGAAATGCCGGCGGATTGAGCCTCATCCATCATGTTCAGGACCAATACGACAGGCAGTTCTGCCTCGATAAGTTCCAGCGTAAGCACCAGCATCCTGCGAAGGTTTCGAGCGTCTGCAACATGCAGCACCAAATCCGGATTCTCGTCGATAAGGATCGCCCGTGCTACGCGCTCCTCCTCAGTGATAGAAAGAAATGAGTACATCCCGGGTGTATCGATCAGTTCAACGACCACGCCGTCAATCGCTGTCGTTCCACGTGTAAGCGTTACCGTGGTTCCCGGGTAATTGGAAACGGTTGCGTTTGCGCCGGTCAGTGCATTGAACAGTGCACTCTTTCCCACATTCGGGCTGCCGACGAGCGCTATTTTTTTCTTCGAAGTTCTCATGAATGCATATTAACATAATTAATATGACAAGTCCAGTAATATATAACAGTTTTTTGCCACCCAAAGTACGTCGCAAACCCACTCATGGGTGTTAGACAATCCGCAGCAACTTGTGTAGAATCTTCGCAGTACGCCACACGATCCACGGCGATCGTACAAGGTATCCAAATCTCTACTTTCAAGGAAGCTGTGGTGGGTAGAAGCGGAGAAGAGAGGGCTAAACCTCTCATAAACCGACCGGAAAACCTGACCGAACAGGTATACAGAATTATCAAGCACCGCATTGTCTCAGGTCACTACACACAGGGCGAACGTCTTGTCGAGCGCAAACTTGCCGAAGAGTTCGCCGTCAGTAAAACGCCTGTCAGGGAAGCTCTCGCCCGCCTCGAGCGTGAGCGGTTGGTTGTCAATATTCCGGATCGGGGAATCGAAGTGAAAACGCTGACCCCGGAAGAAGTGGAGTACATCCTGGAGATACGCAAACTCCTGGAAGGTTATTTCGCACGGAAGGCTACGCCAAGGATCACCGCGGAGGATTTGAAGGAGCTCAAAGGCATCCTCGACTCATCATCCCGGGCCGTGGAAAAAGGTGACTATGAGGCGTACAAGGAATGCGATATCCGATTTCACGGTCTTATTCGAGACAAGTCAGGAAACGTACTTGCCGCTGAGATCATGAGCTCGCTGGAAAATCAAATACGTCTTCTGATGAGCACTTCCGTGCATCTTCAGGGGCGGGCAATTTCGTCGCTCTCACTTCACTCGGCCATAGTAGAAGCTTTTGAACAGAAGGATGAGGCGGCGGCGGAAGAAGCCGCCCGGACGCACATTGAAAACGTAAAACAGGCCGTCATAAGTTTTTTGGCCTCCGAAGAAACCGCCGCAAGAGCACAGTCCAACTGATATGCGGTGAGGACGGCGGTTCCTGCCTCCCGGGCATCGTGTTCCACCTTTGAGCACAGCATCCTTGAGCAACACATCCAACTGTCAAAAAAACTCCACCGATAGCGCACCCTCCAAGCCATAAACTGTTGACCCTGTTAATCAGTCCAACTATACTTGGCGTATGATATCTGATATATGATATACACATAAGGAGTCCACGATGAATTACAAGTTTTTGACTCATCATTCTGAAGACAATGTGGCGGTGGCGGTCGTCGATATCAAATCCGGTGAGAAAGTCGACGGCGCCTGTCTCGAAACCAACAAACCGGTTCAATCGCTCACCGCCCGCGCAGACATCCCGTTGGGGCACAAGATTGCGCTCACCGATCTGCCTTCAGGCGGCAGCGTTATCAAATACGGAGTCAGCGTTGGTAGTGCAAGTAAAGAGATAAAGACAGGCGATTACGTCCACGTCCACAACGTCAAGAGCAATCGATGGTAACCAATACTGAAACGCAAAGAGAGGTGCTATAAATGGCAGCGAATACATTTCAAGGATACGTGAGAGAAAACGGTGCGGTTGGTGTGAGAAACCATGTGCTCATCCTACCGCTCGATGATATTTCAAACGCCGCAGCGGTGGCAGTCAGCCATGTGATCCGTGGTACGATTGCGGTTCCGCACCCGTACGGACGGCTCCAGTTCGGTGAAGATCTCGAGCTGTTTTTCCGCACCATGATCGGCACCGGACGCAATCCCAACGTGGCGGCCGTCGTGGTGATTGGTATAGAAGATAATTGGACAAAACGATTAGCTGACGGCATTGCCGAAACCGGCAAGCCTGTGGAAGCGTTCGCGATTGAACGGTATGGAGACCTGAAGACGATAGAACGGGCCTCCCGCGCCGCAAAGGAGATGGTCCACAAGTGTTCAGAATATCACCGTGAGACAGTGGATCTGGCGAAACTCGTCATGAGCGTAAAATGCGGTGAATCCGACACTACTTCCGGGTTGGCCTCCAACCCCACCGTCGGGAAAGTGGTTGAGCGGGTTGTGGCAGCCGACGGAACGGTCATCTTTGGGGAAACCTCCGAAATAACGGGAGGCGAAAACTACGTTGGCGAGCGTATGAAAACGGAAGAACTGAAGCAGCAGTGGTTTGATACCTTCAACGCGTATCAGGACTTCATCAAAAGCACCGGCGCGGATCTGCTCGGCTCACAGCCGACTCAGGGAAACATTGCCGGAGGCCTTACCACCATTGAAGAAAAGGCGATGGGCAATGTCCAGAAGATTGGAAAGTGCCGGGTGGACGGTGTGTTAGGACCCGCAGAAGCGCCACAGGGTAAGGGGCTTCACTTCATGGACTCCTCCTCCGCCGCAGCCGAAATGGTAACGCTATCCGCGGCAGCCGGATCGGTGGTTCATCTCTTCCCTACCGGACAGGGTAACGTGATCGGTCATCCGCTCATCCCGGTAATCAAACTCTCCGGTAATCCGATAACCGTGGATACGATGAGCGAACACATAGACGTCGATGTAACCGGCATCCTGTCACTCAAAAAAACACTCGATGAGGCGGGAGAAGACCTCTTTTCCATGCTGGTGCGCACAATCAACGGCCGGGCAACGGCAGCTGAAGCACTCGGTCACGAAGAGTTCGTTCTGACAAAACTCTACCGGAGCGCCTGAAGCCGGGACTGTCACGACGAAAGCGCCACCTCACAACCGGCGCAAGACAACCGTAAAGCCGCCGAAGAGCGGCGAGAACAACCACTTTTCGCGGAGCTTTGCATACGGTATAGTGACAGGCTCAAGGAGGAGGAAGCATGAAGCAAGAGTCCAGCCATGAAGCAACAGGATCTTCCAATTCGCAGGGGGACCGGTCCGCGCGAGAGAAGAAAGGAAAGACGGGGGGAAGCGTAGCGAAACTGTTCTTCGGCGTTCCGGCAGCGCAGATACATACGCTGATCCCGGGCCTTGCGGTAGCAGCGCTCCTTGCGTTGGCAACGACGTTTCTCGCAAGGTTTATCGGTGAAGATCTCATGGGGTTTCAAAAAAGCCCGGTGTCACCGGTCATGCTTGCCATTATTCTCGGTCTTATCATCGGCAACCTGCTTCCGTTCCAGTCGCTATTGAAGCCGGGTATCACCTTTGCAGTCAAGAAAGTCTTGAGACTCGGTATCATCCTTCTCGGCATTCGCCTCAGCATCATCGAGGTTTTCAGTCTTGGAGCGATGGGTATTCCTATCGTCCTTATTTGCATTGCGGGGGCGCTGTTGTTTACATCCCTGCTGAACCGCTGGATGGGTCTTTCCAAAAGGTTGGGAACGCTAATTGCAGTGGGAACTTCGATCTGCGGTGTGTCCGCCATCGTTGCTACCGCTCCGGCGATAGACGCCAAGGATGAAGAGGTGGCCTACGCGGTGGCGGTCATCACGATCTTTGGTATTCTCGCGACACTGACCTACCCCTATCTGGCCCATCTTTTGTTTGCCGCCGATCCGGTTCGTGTCGGGCTTTTTCTCGGAACCTCGGTACACGACACCTCGCAAGTGACCGGCTCCGGAATTGTGTATGCGGACACTTTTTCTCAACCGCATGCCCTCAATGTTGCCACGGTTACCAAACTGGTGCGTAATGTGTTCATGGCCGCCGTAATTCCGCTGATGGCCTACATGTACGGTAAACAGCGCGAGAGCGGTGGTGAGACGGGTTTTCGCCTCACCCGTGTCTTCCCGCTGTTCATCGTCGGCTTCCTCGTTATGGCGGTCATCCGTTCAGTTGGTGATGCGACAGCCACCGGCGGCGCCGCATTCGGCATCCTGAACCCGGATCGCTGGAGCGAGGTGTATGGCTTTATCAAGACATGGGCGGTTCATTTGCTCGTGGTGGCGCTGGCCGGTGTGGGCTTGAGTATTCGGTTCAAGATGTTCAAGCATCTGGGGCTCAAACCTTTTCTCGTTGGCCTTGGCGCCTCAGTCTCGGTAGGAGTGTTCAGTTTTGCCGCTATCTCTCTCCTCGGTCGATTTCTTACGCTGTAGCAAGAAATCGCGTCTTCCTCTTGGAGAGCAGCGACACAAGCGCGCGAGCGTGAAGATCTATCATGACGAAGCACCGGCTCTCCTCAGAGAGACAGGCGCCGTAGAGATCAAAGGAAACCATGTCAGGTTTCAGCCGTCGCTCGTGGAGTAGGCCATAGCCAAGGCGCCTTTGGCCCGCTTGCGACATGAAAGGAGTACAAGAATGAAGAAAGGATCACTGATCACATCCGTGTCTGCCAGACAGGTGTTCTCAGACCGCGGAACCCCCGGCGTAGAAGCCACAGTTACGACTGAAGACGGATCAACCGGTACTACGATAGTAACCGCCGGCGCCTCCGTTGGAATGTACGAGGTACAATTTGTCTACGACGGGGGGAACCGATGGAAGGGCAAGGGTGTGACAAAAGCCGCAGCCAATGTCAATGAGATTATCGCACCCGCCATAATCGGAAAGGACAGTCTGCGACAGGGAGAAATCGACAACATTATCATCGAGCTCGACGGTACGGAGAACAAGTCTCATTTGGGCGGCAACGCAACCGCCAGTGTTTCCGCCGCCGTTCTCAAAGCAGGAGCTGCAAGCTCAGGATTGCCGCTCTACCAGCATATCGGCGGTGTCAACGCAAACATACTGCCCACGCCGGGTGTTCTTTCTTTTGGCGGCAGCACCCGATATATCAGCACCACCCGCTCGGGTGGAAAACCGAGTTATGAGCTCGTCGCACACGGCTTTGACACGTTTAGTGAAGCCGCCGAGGCGTGCTGGCACGTAAAGACGATGCTCCTCGAAGAGGTCAAGAAGCGATATGGCCTCTCCGGTGCGGTGTTTCCGGGAATCACGGTTGAAGCCGGAAAGGTTGAAAGCGACCGCGATCTCTGGCAGTTGAGCCTGGAAGTCATCGAGGCATCGGGATATGAGGGCAAGTTCGGCCTTCAGGTGGATGTTGCGGCAACCACCTACTACGATGAAGAGAAAGAAGTCTATATCGGTCTTTTTTCAAAGGAAGAAAAGACGAAGGATGATATGCGCAAACTCTATAGAGAAATGGTGGATACATATAACTTTATTATTATCGAAGATCCACTGCATGAGGATGACTTTGAAGGGCATGCGGAACTGACGAGAGAGCTCGGTATACAGATCGTAGGCGATGATCTATTTACCACAAATATCAGAAGACTCAAGAAAGGGATAGAAATTGGCGCCTGCAACACGGTACTGCTGAAGGTAAACCAGGTGGGTACCATAAGCGAAGCGCTTGATACGGTTCAATGGGCATACAAAAACGGCTACGGCGTGCAGCCGTGCAGCAGCCGCGGAGAGGGGCCTGAAATTGCCGACTACAGCGTGGGAATCAATGCGGGAACCCTCCGCAATAGAGCTTTGGGACCCGTGGGTAACCGCTTCACGCAAATTGAGGCCGAGCTGGGGAAAAGAGCCAAGTTCCTGGGCAAAGCGGGGCTCGTATGCGGACCGGTTGGCGCGGGTCCGGATGCCACGTAAGCGTGCAGCGCAGCAGATGTGACGCTGCCACGCCCACCGATTACGTTGACACGAGTGAGTTGGAGAGCGGGACAAAAGCGGAATAATGTGGTAAGTATTGCAGCGCCGGACTTGCCTAATGCTGAAACTACCAGTTAGCCGAAGAATTTGTCGATTATCTGTGATCGCGGTACTGATCATAAGCGGTTGCAGCGCGGTTGATGATATTCCACCGCCCGCCCCGTCGTTTTCTCCCAAACCGGGGAACTACAGCGAGCCTCTCTCAGTAACGATCTTGGTAAGCGAGCCCGGCTGTCGGATTTACTTTTCAACCGACGGCGGTGATCCGTTCACCGATGGAGACCTCTATAGCACCTCGATATCCGTGAGATCCGACACCACTGTCAAAGCCGTTTCCGTTGACGAGACCGGCAACCGATCGCGTATTTCTAAAGGGGTGTATTCATTCAGAACAGATCCCGCTCCAACTGCCCCGGTCAGCGCAACGCTCAACATTCCCGATCGGCAGATCACGGGTGTCACCATCGACACGGAGTACAGTTTGGATGACGGAGTGAGCTGGTACGACTGCGGCGGAAGCGTGGTGGATGTCAGCCTTTCAACGGGAGACCGGGTGTGGGTCCGCAAAAAATCGGATGGTTCCGAGACATGGTTCCTTGGCGAAGTTCTCACGACAGCGGGACCGGACCTTGTGGGTGGAAACTTTCTCTATATGGGAACCGGCTACTGGAGTGATGATTACATCGCAGCCCCCGGGGATACGCACACGATACTCTATGCGCCGTCA
>CAZHXC010000099.1:0-8786 GCA_964536145.1 uncultured Spirochaetales bacterium
GAGAAGTGAATGTTATAAAGATAGCCGTCAGGAATATCATGAGACAGAAGAAACGATCGGTTCTTTTAGGCGGCGCAATCGCCTTTGGTGTCATGATCATCACCCTGATCGGCAGTTTCACGAGAGGTGTTACCGATACCGCTTCGGCGAATTTCACCGACATGCTTGGTGGGCAGATTTATATCACCGGACAGGAGCTGACGGCAACCGGGGGACAGGTGTCGGTCATTCGGGACAAGGAAGTGCTTGATCGGGCTCTCGATCACGCCGGTGCGCGGATTGCCGGGAAGACCTACAGGTCCCGTACGATAGGCGAGATCATCTTCGGCTCTAAAAGCGCGAAAATCTCCATAGAGGGCGTGAAGTGGATCGATGAGCCTGAATTGATAGATAGCCTCGTTGTGAGAGAGGGCGGCGTATCTGAAAGTATGCCGGTCGATTCGCTTATTCTTCCGGAATATACGGCTCGTGATATTGGAGTAGAGGTGGGCGAGTCCGTGCTCGTCAGGACGACCACGGTGACCGGTCAGCAGAATGTCGCCGAGTTTGAGGTAGGAGCGATTACGGCGGAGGACTCCATGTTCAGCTTTTCATCGGCATACGCGGGAAAGGCATACCTGAACAGGCTCATCGGTCTCGAGGCGGACAACTACCAGGTGTTGAATATATCGCTGGCCAATCCGGTGACGGCGGATGCCGTCACCGGAGAGCTGGTCTCCTATCTTCGTTCTATCGGAAGGATGGAGCCGGAAAAGCAAGAGGAGACCGGAATTGCCGGGATGCGATCACGGATGATGGGCATGGCCGCCCTCATGGGCGGTGGCGCCTTCTTCTCGAGCAAGGTCGAGGAGGCTGACAGGTGGGAAGGTACCAGGTTCAGCGTGCTCAATTTGAGTGACATGATGGAAGGGGTGACGAGCATGGTCAACGTGCTCAACACGGTTTCCTATGTCATTTTCATCGTTTTGCTGGTGATTACGATGGTAGGCGTGCTCAACACCTTTCGAATGGTGCTTATCGAGAGGACCAGGGAGATTGGCACCTTGCGGGCGATTGGCATGCAGCGGGCGGAAGTGCGGAACATCTTCCTCACCGAGGCCCTTGTCCTTGCCTTGGGCGGCGCGTTCGCCGGGCTGATCGTCGCCAGCGGTCTATCGGTAATCCTCGGATTGATACCGTTTTCCGCCGATTCGCCGCTTCAGTTGTTTCTTGTCGATAACACGCTCGCGTTTCCGGTAGTACCGGCGAATATCCTCTCGACCCTATTGATCATTACCCTCGCCACGCTCGGCGCGGCGTTCTTGCCGGCGAGGAAAGCCGCCAGGCTCGACCCCGCCGTCGCCTTGAGAACCACATACTAATATACCAGGAGTAAACCAATGAAAATGAAAAATACGATTATGCTGCTGAGTATTCTCCTTTTGCAGCCGCTTGCATCGTTTGCATTAACACCGGAGGAAGGAGAAGCCATACTCGATGACATCGATTTTGTCATGAACTTTGAGGAAAATGATTTTGCCGCGGTGATGACCATGATCAGCGAAGACCCGGAAACCGGTGTAGAGAAACGGGTCATTCAGCAGTACCGCAGGGATTCCGAAGAGAAATTCCTCATGATTTTCCAGGAGCCGGTGACCCAGCGCGGTCAGGGGTATCTCATGATAGATGACAATCTCTGGTTCTACGATCCGGAGAGCCGGAAATTCAGTCATACATCGATGAAGGAGCAGTTTGGCGAATCGGACGCGAGGAACTCGGACTTTGGAGAATCCACGTTCTCAGAGGATTACCGGGTGACCGGCGTCTCTGAAGCCACCCTTGGCAAATTCGAGGTCTACGTGATGGAACTCGAGGGCCGCAACAACGAAGTTACCTATCCCGGAAGGAAAATATGGGTTACCCGTGATGTCCATCTCGTTCTCAAAACTGAAGATTACAGCGCCAACGGAAGGCTCATGCGAACCTCGTACCTGCCGACTTACACCAGAATCGGCGGCAAATATATACCGGCCAAGATGATTTTTGTGGATAATCTCATTGAAGGAAAAAAAACCCAGATTACCCTGAGGGACATATCGATCGATCCGCTTCCGGACTCGCTTTTCACCAAGGCGTATGTGGAAAGGGTGAACAGGTAGAGCCGTATGAAAAGATATCTCACGTTTCTCATAGCAATCATAACCGTAACGGCCTTCGCTCCGGCAGCATTCTCTGATTCCGGTGAGGGAAGTGGTATCGTTACCGATGAAGAATCACTGTTTGGCGGGGCCGGCGACAGTGGGGTTAACACCGGTAGCAGCCAAACCGGCACTGCCGAAGCCGGCAGCTCCGGCGAAACCGGGGAAGCCCCCGATGGGGATAGCTCCTTCATTCAGGAAGGTACGTCCACGTCGGGCATCGAATCGGCCCTGCTGGTGTCCGATGGGGTAGAGCTCGGCGGCAGATACTCATTTAGCGCATTGAGTACGTGGGAATGGGGTGAGCCCACGGCATTATTGAAAGATCTGACGGACCCTGAAGTTGATTCGGCTGACGTTGACCTTAGCCCGACCGGCTCGGCCGCCGTGGATCTGAACGCAACGCTTTTCTTTGATGCCCGTCCAAGTGAGGATTTTAGAGTGTTCGGGAAAACTTCTATCACTCATCCATTTGACGATGACGGCGGAGTGCGCAACTTTGACGAGGTATTTCATATAGATGAATTATTCAGCGATTTTTCCCTTAACGACACGCTCTTCTTCAGGGGAGGTAAGCACACAATCAACTGGGGTGTCGGATATTTTTTCAGTCCTGCCGATCTGCTCAATATTACCGAGATAGATCCGGAAGAACCCGAGGCCGATAGAGAGGGTCCGGTATCACTGAAAGTGCAGTATCCCTTCGGCGCCCACAATGCATATCTCTACGGCATCGCCAACCGGGTTGATGAGCCTGATGAGTTTGGTGTTGCCGCAAAGATCGAGCTCGTATTCGGCTCCATGGAGTTTGGAGTAGGCGGATTGTATCAAAAGGATGTCGCACCCTCCGCGATGCTCACCTTGTCCGCTCCTCTCGCCGATGTCGATCTCTTTGCCGAGGCGGTTTTCCGGTACGGCTCCGACAGGACGTTCGTGACCGAGGCAAGCACGCCGGGTTATGAATTGGCAACCTATGATGATGAGCTTTTCTTCAACGCTACTTTGGGGTTTTCCTTTCTTCATACCTTTAGTGAGGTTTCCTCGTCGATAAACCTGACCGGTCAGTATCTTTTCAACGGCGAGGGGTACGATGATCCTTCGATCATAAAGGAGTACCTCGGCTACGCCATGGCGGCCATGCTCATTGATCCGGATATGGAAATTTCCTTGACGGTTTCCGACATGAGACAGACGGGAAAGCACTACACCGCCGTTGGCGGGGGCTGGAACAGCATATTTGGTTCCGATTTTTCATTTCAGCTGCTTTGGATGCACAATTACAGCGATTCATCGGGATGGTTCAGCCCGTCGATTTCGATAGCCCTGTTTGACCAACTGACAATTTCATTGAAGACTCCTTATAGGTACGGGGATGGAGGAGACGAGTACAGCCCCGCCGGCGAATCGGTGTCAATCCAGGTTGGCGCCAACTTAGGAAGCGGGCGTTACTAAAATGCAGGCGCGAATTCTCATCATCGAAGACGAACTCGAGCTCGCCGAGCTTGTTCAGATGTATCTGAAGAAGGACGGAATTGAGTCGGAAATTTGTACCGATGCGGAATCAGCCGAGAGACTGCTTACCGGCGATACGTTCGATCTTCTTGTCCTCGATATCAATCTGCCGGGTATGGACGGATTCGAGTTGCTTCAGAAGATACGTCCACGCACGTCTGTGCCGGTTATCATAGTATCGGCGCGTCAAGCCGATGAGGACGTCGTCATGGGGCTCAGCACCGGCGCCGATGAGTTTGTTACCAAGCCGTTTGCGCCACGTGTTTTAGTGGCACGCATCCGGGCACTGCTCAGACGCGCGCGAACCGATTCGAGGCACGATATCTCCTTTGGCCCATACACAATCGATCTGGATGGATACTATCTCACCAGAGACCGACAACGTGTTGTCCTCTCATCGAGGGAGTTTGAAGTGCTCCGTCATCTCATCCGCAATGCCGGCCGGGCAATGACGTCTGATGAAATATACTCGGAGGTCTGGGACAACAAGTACGGTGATGCCACTTCCGTGGCGGTTTATATTCGAAGAATCAGACAGAAGCTGGAAGATGATCCGCAAAACCCGTTGTATGTTCAAACTATCCACGGAAAAGGTTACCGGTTCAATCCGGAGACGTTGAACAATCCGGCAGGCGGGTCATGAGTCTCAAGCTGAAGTTCTTCGTGCTCATCGCCGGGGCGATCGCCGTACCTGTTTTTGTGTTCTTCATCGCCTACAAATTCGACACTCAGACGCGATCCTTTGGCGAGCACCGGGCTTTGATCGCGCTGCACCATTCATGGAGGAAAGAGTTCCGGGAGGATCCGGTTGACTTAGCGAAACTCGAAGCACGTCTTGTTGAAGCCCCTGAAGCGCTCCAAATTCGCGTGTTCAATGATCGGGGGGAGCTTGTGCTCGGCGGTGCACCTGAGATAGCTCTCCGGAGCGAAGACGAGCTTCTTATAACCGAGAGTATCCCGGTAACCTTCACCACCGGCGGAGACGGGTTCGTGGTGCTGACAAGACCCTTAAGCCCGTTTTATCGGAATGAAGAAAGGTGGTACGTGCCGCTGACGGGGTTTGTCTTCACGGCCATTATGGTGATCATTATCGTCCAATCGGTTAACCGCTCAATTTCGAACCTCGAAAAGGCAACGCGGAGAATTGCCGAAGGTGATCTCGATTTTGAGTTACCTATCAAAGGCCGCGACAAACTCGCTTCATTGACCAGATCCTTTGAGCAAATGCGGCAGCATCTCAAGGAGGAGTATGCCAGAAGGGCGCGGTTCATCATGGGGATTTCGCATGATCTGAAAACACCGCTCGCCTCCGTCAGAGGTTACGCTGACGCAATCAGGGAGGGATACGCCGATACTCCGGAAAAGCTGGTCAAATATGCGGGAATCATAGAGGACAAGACACAGCTGTTGGAGTCACGGATCGGCATGCTCATCGACTATGTTCAGCGCGATACACGAGAGTGGAAGCTCAACCTGAAGCCGATGGAAATAGCGTCGCTCCTATCGGGGCTTGAAACAATGCTGGAATCTGAAGTCACATTGACAAAACGGAGATGGGTTTCGGATATTCGTGTACCCGCCGGGATTGAAATTCCGGTGGATGAAGGAATGATTATCAGAGCGATGGAAAACCTGGTGCAAAATGCAATCCGGTATTCGCCGGAAGAGAGTAGTGTCATGTTTGCTGCTTTTCAGAGCGGTGATTCTCTCCATGTGGCAATCACCAACGAAGGGGTAGGCATTGACCCGGCGGATCTCCCGCATGTTTTCGATCCATTCGTACGCGGTGCGAGAGACAGGAAGGGACACGGCCTCGGTCTCGGGCTGTCTACCGTGGAAGCCATAATTTCTTCCCACGGCTGGCGGATCACTGCGGATTCAAGACCCGGAAACACCACCTTTACCGTTTTCATACCCCTTGAGGATCACGCCTTGTGACGTAGATCAGCCTGTCGTAGGGTTTCCTTTGCATTTTCGCCGTGATTTCTTATCTTAAAAAAAGGCTATTGATGAATCCCAAGGAGGGAACTATGAAAAAAAGTTTGATTCTTTTGGTACTGATGAGTATGACATGGTCAGTTTTCGGGTCGGCTAAGGCGGAAGAAGCGATGAAGTTCGATCCCGTCGCAGATGAGGTGAGATCGATATTGGAGGATGAATCCGACACGGTCTTAAGCGATCTGACATTCGGAGAAGTTGAACAGCTGATGAGGCGGATCTCGGTTCCGGCTCAGGAAGCCGCCTATGTAAACGCTTCGCAAACCGCCTCATTTATGATGCCCGGAAAGGGTCAGTTCATGAATGATGACGCTCTTTCGGGAATACTATTCATGAGCGCGGATCTCGCCGTCACTGTGGGAACCTTTATTGGGGGTTACTTCCTGCTCCCGACTGAGCTCAGGTTTGATCAACTCGATTATCTTAACACGCCGTATATCGAAATAAAAAATACCTGGCAGAACGCTTTTGAACAGTCAACCCTCACCGACTGGCTCGCACATGCGGGTGTCATGACCGGTGGTATGGTGCTTCACGGGGTTATTGCAAAGTTTTCCGCCGCGCATGCAGGCAGGCTGGCCCGGGAGCGTATCGATGAGGGTATTATCCAATTCGAGCCGGCCACCACATTTTCCGGCTATGACGGGTTTGGCTTTGGAGGCCGAATGAAGTTCTGACCGCTGAAGCTCACGCACGGTGGCGGCCGCAGACACGGGTATGGATGTAACCTGCGACGCCGCAATCGTGCGTGATTGGCAAACCGCACGCATCCCTGTAGAATCGTCTCTATGATTTTATACAGACCGGGACGCGGCATTCCGATGAGTGAGTTTGGCATCTCTATTCCAACAGCGCCAAACAAGGCGGAGCAGGTATTGGAGGTGCTCAGGAACCACGAAATCTTAGGGCCGCTCGAGGACCAATGGCTCATTGGTGACGACGGTGTTGAGGTAACGAGGGAAGATATCCTCAGGACCCATTCTCCCGAATACGTTGATAAGCTCTTCTCCGAGAGAGTTGACGAGGTGATCATCGAGGTGTTCGAGCTCATCGATAAGGACGGGAACTATTATCGGTATGACCCTGCAAAGGCAAAGCGGCCGCTCTCCGGGCTTTTCGAAAGGGCAGTGAAGGGGCTTGCCGGCACCTATCAGGTGTGCAGGGTTGCCGCTTCCACCGGATTCTGTTTCTACTTCAGCGGCGGCGGTCATCATGCCCACAGGAATTTTGGCCACGGTTTCTGTGTGCTCAACGATATCATGGTAGCGCTGCACAAGATGCAGGCTGAGAATCTGGCCAAAACCATATGGATTATCGATGTTGACGTGCACAAGGGAGATGGGGTCGCAGCGATAACGCAAAATGATCCCTCCATCGTGAGCTTGAGCGTTCATATGGCGAGCGGCTGGCCATTGGACATCCCTGAGTTTGATGAGGCGGGAAACAGACACCCGTCATACACTCCGTCGGATATCGATGTGCCAATAGAGAGCGGAGAGGAAGGCGTGTATAACGAGAGGATGAAAGACGCTCTCGAGAAGCTCGACACTTACCCAAGACCGGACCTCGCGTTTGTTCAGCTCGGTGCGGACCCCTATGAGAAAGACGAGCTGCCGTCAACCGCTCTGATGAAGCTCACCCTCGATCAGATAAACGAGCGGAACCGGATTATCTACAACTTTCTCGAGGAGAGGAAGATCCCATCGGCATATATCATGTCCGGCGGGTACGGAAGATACTCCTGGGAGTGCTATCCTGATTTTCTGATTCGGGCGCTTCTCGACAGGCTGACATAGGTGACACCAAGAGACCGTATCTTTACCGCCCTGGAAGGCGGGAAGCCGGACCGGGTCCCAATCATGGAGATGGCCATCGATTGGAGCGTCATGCGGGGCTTGGGCTTTACCGACTACTTTGCAATGATCGAGCGGCTCGATCTTGATGCGGTAGCGGTCAATCAGGTGCTCTACCTCTTCGGGTTCCGCCGCTGGGCCACAAAATTCTTAAAGACATACACCGATGAATGGGGAATCAGCTATCGGTTCACCGAAGAGTTGCTACCCTTTCCCGTTGGTCATCCGGTACACACACCGGAAGACCTCGCTTCATATACGCCGCCTGATCCCGCACACAATCCGCTTCTCAAGGCCGTTCGCCTTGCAAAGAAGCGCTGTCCTGACCGGGCGATCGTGATGCTGAGCCGGGCTGTCTTTGCCGCATCCTGGTATCTCGTTGGCATGGAAAAGCTCCTGGTGAGTTATATCACCGAGCCCGAGTTTGCGAGGGATCTCGCGCGGCTGACAGTGGACTATCACAAGCGTCTGTGCGAGCTGGCGGTGGAAGCCGGTGCTGATGTCATTATCCTTACCGATGATTACGCGCACAAGACCGGGGTGTTCATGTCTCCGCCACAGTTTGACGAGTTTGTGCTCCCGGGCTTGACTGAAGTTGTTGCCGCCGTACGGGGTGCCGGCGGGTATTGCATCAAGCACACCGACGGCAACATCTGGGAGATTATTGATCCGATTGTGCAATCAGGCATAAACGGCCTGGGACCGCTCGAGCCCGCCGCGGGGATGGATCTTGGGGAGGTGAGAAAACGCTCCGGAAACCTCTGTCTTATCGGGAATATCGATGTTGATCTGCTTTCGAGAGGCACCGCTTCCGATGTATCGGAAAAGACCATCGAGATCATCAACACCCTCTCGGTTGACGGCGGTCATATTCTCTCCTCCGGCAACACCATTACCTCATCGGTCTGCCCGGGTAACTTCAGGGCGATGATTGAGACCGCACGGCTTTCCGGGGTGTAGCCGGTGGAGGAACTCTTACTTGACGTATGTCGGCGGCCGGGGGTAACTTACAGGTAGATTTATCAAAGGGGAGCTGGTGGGACCGGCTGAGAGAAAGCGAAAGGCTTTGACCCTGGGAACCTGATCCGGGTAATACCGGCGGAGGTAGATTTTTATCCCTGCAGTATTCTTCCCACTACAATAGTTCGAATTTCTCCAGGTTCAAACAGTGCTTCTACCGGCTCCAAGGTTGGAACATGATACCGTCTTCGGCACCGGCGGCACCGGAAACCGGACAACCCGGCGG
>CAZHXC010000100.1:0-8751 GCA_964536145.1 uncultured Spirochaetales bacterium
AGAGGCGGTTCTTTCGGGTCTCGATGAGGGCAAGGATCGGTTCGGTATTTCCTACGGCCTGATCCTGTGCGCAATGCGGCATCAGAATGCGGATTATTCGCTGGAAACCGCCGAGTTGGCGGTTGCGTTTCAGGACCGGGGTGTTGTGGCGTTCGACATAGCGGGAGATGAGTTTGGCCATCCGCCGAAGCGTCATCTCGACGCGTTTCAATATATCCGCAACAAGAACTTCAACATCACGATACATGCAGGTGAAGCCTTTGGCCCCGAGTCTATCTGGCAGGCAGTTCAAATCTGCGGGACACACCGCATCGGCCACGGCACGCGAATCATCGAAGATATCGTACACCACGGCACCCGCATAGAACACATGGGAAGCCTCGCACACTTTCTCAAGGACAAGCGCATCCCCTTCGAAATGTGCCTCTCGTCAAATCTCCAGACCGGTGTTGCCGCAAGCATCGAAGAGCACCCCTTCAACGTGCTGTTCAAGAACTCCTTCAGGGTGCTGCTCTGTACCGATAACCGGCTCATGAGCAACACCACACTGGCAAATGAGATGTGTCTCGCTTCCGAGAGCTACGGGCTCACGCTGAGAGATCTGGAAAAACTGACGATCAACGCGATGAAATCGGCCTTTATTCATTATAACGACCGCATCCGCATCATCTACGACGTACTCAAGCCGCGCTTCGCAAAAATCAGAGAGGAATCCGATCCCTACGATTGAGGTGATTGTGGTGACCGCAAGGGGCGCCCGCCAATGAATATCCGGCCGGTCTATCTCGTGGTTTCACGCGGCGATACAGCCGTTTCCAGGGCGAGTTTCATCATATCGGTCAACGATCTCTCCCTCTCCTCCGCGGTGATGAGATCCTTCGTGACGAGGTTGTCGCTCACCGTAAGAATGGTAAGCGCGTCCACTCCAAAACGGGCGGCGAGGGTGTAGAGCGCCGAGGATTCCATCTCGACGGCAAGCACGCCGTAGGCCGCCCACAGTTTCCAGCCATCAGGATTCTCATTATAAAAGGAGTCTTCAGAAAGTATGTTTCCCACACGAACCGGTATATCAAGCTCCACTGCGTTGTCATACGCCGCTTTGAGTAGCTTGAAGCTTGCGCAGGGGGCAAAATCCATTCCTCTGAAACGTATCCGGTTCATGCTCGAATCTGTGGATGCACACTGTGCAAGAATTATGTCATGCAGCCCCAGATCAGGCTGCAACGCGCCGCAACTTCCAATCCGTATGAGGTTTCTCACCCCAAACTCGTTGATGAGCTCATTGACGTATATCGCAAGAGAGGGCATTCCCATCCCGGACCCCTGCACGGAAACACGCACCCCCTTATAGCTTCCGGTGTAACCGTACATGCCTCTCACTTCGTTGTAGCACAGCGCCTCTTCCAAGAAAGTCTCCGCAACAAATCGTGCCCGCATCGGGTCTCCGGGAAGCAGAACGGTGTCAGCTATTTCTCCGGGTTTTGCGCCGATATGGATACTCATGATTCACTCCCGTATGTCAGCTTATTGATCCGTTCAGTACATACGGTATGGGACTATTTCGTCAATATCGATTCTCACGGAGACCTTTGCCGAATACTCTCCCGCATCGATCAAGACGAAAGGTACCTCGGTAAGGACCACTTTGCCGGTGACCTCTTTGGGCTTGTTGTAGATTCTCGGCCTCAGATGTGCGCGTATCGCCTCTTTCACGCCTTCTGCAACCGCATCGTACTTGCCGCCGGGACCGGCAAACATAGTTGCACTACCCCGGGCGGTGGCGGTGTGGTAGATGTTGCTGCGCATCATCCGTATCCATCGCAGTTGATGTTCCCGCGGTATGTAACGAACATGCGCGTGCAACAGGTTACCATCCACCCAGGTGTCGACAATCGTGAGGTTCCGGTCTCCCCAGGGGACTTCGGCAACCGGTTCAAACTCAAAAATCTCATCCACCCTGCGGGTCGCGTCGTAGGGCGTATACAGAAAGGTGAAGCCGTAAATCATACCGCTGAAGACATAGCGTGCCTCTTCGAGTATCCGGATGCGCGCTTCGTCGGGTGTTTGCTGCCTCCCCTCCTCGGTCTCCACGAAGGGATCGAGCTCAACCCAAAACTCACCTTCAAGTATGGGATCGTTATCAAAGGCGTACAGGTTGCCGGAGAGCAAGAATAGGAGGGCCAGGAAAAGCGCCGGCACCGCAGCGGCAGCCCGCATCGTGGCGGAAATCGCCCGTGAATCGGGTCCGCGCCGGCACCGCGAAAGCCGTCTGCCCGAAACCGCGCAGTGAAAAATGGAGTTATCTAAACCTGCCATTGCGCATGAAAACGCTGATCGGATTTATCCCGAGACGAACCAGGAAATAGAGGTATGCAATGCCAAATCCCGCCAGATGGGTCAAGTGCGCTACGTTGCCCCCGTAGTTGAAAACTTGAGAAAACACCGCAATCGCGGTAAAGATCAGGACGAGGACCGGTGCACGAATCGGGATGATTCCCATGATATAGATGGTGGATGATGGGAAATAGGTGGCAAAAGCCAGGAGCACGGCGTACACCGCCCCGGAAGCTCCCAACAGGTAGACGTTGTACTGCCCGGTCAAACTGTAGACGATGAACGAAAAGACGCCGGCAAGCACACCCGATGAGAGGTAGAAGAGAAGAAACTCATGACTCCCCATCCTTCGCTCAATCTGGCTTCCAAAGAAGAACAGCCCGAGCATATTGAAGAGGATGTGCGTTATACTTCCGTGGGTGAACATGTATGTGAAAAACTGCCAGAACCAGTTGTACTGTGCTATGTACGCCGGGCTGAGCACCATGTACGCAAGCGATCTTGGCGCTATATTGTTTATCAAAAAGACGAGAATATTGATCCCGATAATGAAGAAAGCAGCATTGTAAAACCGGTACTGGAAGGGTCGCCTTACGATTGATCTATTCATTTGATACAAAATACGTCCTTTACCCGGACGGGTCAACAACATAGACTGAGGGAGGAGTATGGCAAGAGAGCAGGATCACTACACAAAACGGGCGCTGAAAGAGGGATATCCGGCGCGTTCGGTGTACAAGCTCGAGGAGATACAGAACCGTTTTCATGTCCTGGCAAAGGGGGCGCGGGTGCTCGACATCGGCGCATCACCGGGAAGCTTCACCATATACGCTCTAAAAATCACCGGCGGGAACGGCTCGGTGGTGGCGGTGGATCTCAAGGACGAGATGCCGGATCTTCCGGAGGACCGCTTTACATTTATTCAGGGCGATGCTTTTTCAAGCGAAGTCATCAACGGTATTGAGAGGCTTGGCCCTTTTGATTGTGTATTGAGCGACGCCGCTCCATCGACTACGGGAAACCGAACGGTTGATGCGGCCCGCTCCTTTACACTTGCGGAGCAGGCGGTAGATCTCGCCTGCAAAGTGCTCGCTCCGGGCGGCAATGCAGTGGTCAAGGTATTCCAGAGTGGCGATGAAAGGGAATTGGTCGAAAAACTGAAAGGATCGTTCGAAAACGCAAGAACGGTAAAACCAAAGGCGAGCCGTAAAGGATCAATCGAGGTCTTTCTTGTGGCAACAGGGTTTCACGGGGTATGAAGAGCAAATTCAGCGCGATACGCCATCATCGGTTCGTGCCGGTTGAGATGGCGCTCTGTCTCGCGCTCTGTTTTGCGCTCAGTCTTGTCACCGGCTGCGCGACGCTACAGCTCGGCGGTGACGCCGACTCAAAACTCAGCGCCACCCGGGATGCCACCATTGATTCTTCCGCCCGTTACCGGCCGCCACGGAGGACACGGACCGAGGTCAACGAGCCAAAAAGACTGCTCGTTGTTGAAGGCGCGCTATCGCTGCTCGGTAAGAATTCGATCAACATAAACGGCAAGACGTTTCCAAACGACTGTACCGGTGTGGTTAGAGGAGCCTATTGGTACGCCGGGATAGATCTGGCAAGGGATTTCTCAAAATACACAGGGAACGGCGTGAGGAGGATTTATTTGACTCTCGAGGCGGACGGGCTTCTGTATCTGACCGAAATGCCGTTACCCGGGGACATCATCTTCTGGGACAACACCTACGACAGAAACGAAGACGGCGCCTGGAACGACCCGCTGACACATACCGGCATTGTCGTTGCGGTATCCGAGAGCGGACAGATCGAGTATGTCCATTCAAATTACCGAAAAGGTATTGTCATTGAGTATATGAATCTTCTCGATCCCGATACGAATACAAAAACCGTGGGAGGCAACCCGGTCTTTGTGAACTCGGCGATGAGGATGCGCGGACAGGTGGTCAACCAAAAGTGGCTCTCGAGCCACCTGATAAAGCAGTTTGGGAAGGGGTATTTGCTCGAGTAATGCACAGTAGCGCAAGGCCACGCAATAGCGTATACTACTATCAAGGTTAAAAGTATGAGAACATTCGCAAGAACTCTTCTCACTGCGGTTATCCTTTTTCTGCTGTCTGCGGCTTTCGTTTCAGCCACACCTGAGTTTGCGGATCAAACCGGAAAAACGTGCGCCTTTTGCCACGACGGCGCCTATGGCGGCCCCCTCAACCACGTAGGTGTCGCCTTTGTCCGGGGCGGCTATGATTATCCCATTCCTGAACGGATCCTCGACAAATCGATTGCGCTCTCAGGGACCTTTCACAAAACCTTGAGGCTGATCATCGGTGCAATCCACCTTGTAACAGTCAGTATCCTCGTGGGATCGATCTTTTACATCCACATCGTGGTCAAACCGTGGCAGCTGAAGGGCGGAGTGCCACGGGGAGAGAAACGCCTTGGGCTCTCCTGCCTCATCACTATCTTGGCCACCGGGATCTATCTCACCTGGTACCGTATCGACTCGATGGGCTCCTTCTTCAAGAGCGGGTTTGGCGTGCTTCTCTTTATCAAGATCATGCTCTTCATAGCGATGCTCGTCCTCGCGGTGCTTGCAGTCACCGTGGTAACCCGGAAGATGCGGAGCCGGCTCAAGGTGCGTGAATCACAGGCGGCCGGGGTAGAAGACGGCGCAGAACGTGGCGATTTCGATCTGAAGAACCTGCTAACCTATGACGGCAAGGAAGGAAGGCCGGCATATTTTCTCTACAAAAATAAGGTATACGACGTCTCCGCAAGCGAGAAGTGGAAGGATGGCGTGCATTTCCGCGCTCACAATGCGGGTGAAAACCTCACCGAAAATCTTGCAAACGCTCCGCATGGGGAGGAGGTGTTCGAAAAATTCTCCGTGGTAAAGGAGGTCTCTGAGGAAGAGACCGCTTCCGGATCGCAACAGAAGCGCCGGCAAGGCATCGACAGAGTGTTTATCGTCATGACCTATGTCAACCTTGCTCTGGTCTTCTTCATTCTCCTCTGCGTTGCCGGTTGGCTCTGGGGATTCTCTGTAAAGAAGCCGCCGGTTTCCGAAGTTACCGTGTTAAGCGGATTCGAAACCGAGCTTGTCGGATTGGCAGGCGACGAATCCGACTGTTTGCGGTGTCATTCCGAATATAATCCGGGAATTCTCGTCGACTGGTCGGAAAGCATACATGCCAAGGTAAACGTGACCTGTTGGGACTGTCACCGGGTAACCGAACCGGATGCACCGTGGGTAAGCGTGGCGCACTTAGAACACAGCCAAACCCCTGTTTCAGGAATCGTCACCCCTGACAGATGCTCGATGTGCCATGAGGAAGAGGTAGAACAGTACGCGAAAAGCAAACACGCGAACACCCTCCGCATCATCAATACTGTGGACAAGTGGCTCATCCACGGGATGAACAACCAGATCGAACGCACCACCGGCTGCTATGCGTGCCACGGCACCAGGGTCGTCTTCGAAGACAACCGACCGGTAAACAACTCCTGGCCGAACGTCGGTGTGGGGCGGGAAAATCCTGACGGGACTTTCGGCAGCTGCACGAGTTGTCACACAAGACACAGCTTTTCGGTTGAAGAGGCAAGAAAACCTGAAGCCTGCGATCAGTGTCATTTGGGACCCGATCATCCGCAGATCGAGATCTACAACGAGTCAAAGCACGGCACCATCTATCACGCCGAGGGGAACACCTGGACCTGGCGGCCGGATGACTTTACCTGGACCGCGGGAGTGGACTACCGCGCACCAACCTGCGCAACCTGCCACATGAGCGAAGCGCCGGGTGTCGCAAAGTCCCATGACGTGACCGAGCGGCTTGCATGGGAAACTCAGGCCCCCCTCACCATACGTCCGTCTGAGTTTGCTCCGTTCCCGGCCTCCACGGATTGGCGCGAGGAACGTGAGAAGATGAAAGCGGTGTGCTCCCAGTGCCACTCGGAGCAATGGGTCAGTGGTCACTTTGACAATATGGACACAGTGATCAAGGAATACAACGATATCTACTACAAGCCGGCGGTCGAGGTGATGGGTGAGCTCTACGCCCAAGGTGCGCTCTCAGAAGATGAGTACTTCGATGAAGAGCTCGAGTGGGAATTCTACGAACTCTGGCACCACGAGGGGCGCAGAGCGCGAATGGGCGCGGCGATGATGGCGCCTGATTACGCCTGGTGGCACGGTTTTTACGAGTTAAAGCACCGGTTCGTACATCTCATGGAGTTAGCCGAAGAGCATACGGCGGCGGCAAGGAGTCACTGGCTCGAGGATTTTCCGGGCAGATTGGAACCCGAGCAATAGAGCCGGAACGGCACGGCAGGATCATCCGTTTGCGTTTACAATTGTGCACACCCCGGACATACATGACAAAAATTATTATATTTGAAGCATGACCGATGAAAGATTTCCAGTTTTTATTACAGAAAACACAGTAAGGAGCATAGCGGCGCTCGTTTTTCTTCTCGCACTGCTCGCTTTGATTTTTGCCTCTCCGTGGATAGCGCTGGTGCTTGCAATCGATTTTGCTCTGAGAAGCCTTATCACGCCAAAGGCGAGTTTCCTGGCCATCATCGCCAAACGACTCGTTGCTCCACGTCTGAAAAAAGAGAGGAAACCGATCCCATTCCGGCCAAAGCGGTTTGCCGCGGGAATAGGGCTCGTGCTCAGCGTTACGGCGTTTTTGCTCGCTTTTTTTGAGGTGTATGTTGGATTTTACGCAGTTATCGGTATCCTGACGCTGTTTTCAGCTTTGGAAGCGTTTGCCGGGTTTTGCGCGGGCTGCGAGGTTTTTGTGTTGCTTATGCGATTGCGTATTATTTCTGTAGAAAACTGTCCGGAATGTGCAAATCTTCTGAAGAGAGAGGAAGCGGAATAGGTAGCAGGATGCGACGGCGCGTTCACTGCCGTATCGACGCCTGCCAACGGGCCGTCGGGCTGACGGCCCGCCTGAGCGGACCGCCGATTAGGGTCTCATCCCGGGAGTTCGGCCCCGGGAAACCCGAAGTTTAACTCGATGCTTTCCACAAGCCGTGCAGATTGCAGTATTCCCGGGCTGTCACCTGAGTTGCGCTCACGCAAAAGTGCGCTACCGGCTCGCCTCCCGGCTCGAGAAACTCCCTGTACGCCTTTCCGTCCGCGATTAGCTCGATCCATTCAATGAAATGTTTCTCTTCCATCGGGTGGGCTGTGCTGCCGACGGTTACCTTGTATCCGTCGCTTGTTTTTTCGATAACGGGAACATGTTTCTCTTTCGCCGCATCAACGGTGTTTTCTTCATAGAGCTTCATAGCTTCGCCGCAACATACGAGATCACCGTCTCCTCCGTGCAAAACTTCAACTATATTCCCGCAGATCTCACACTTATAGACCTGTAACTTCTGTGCCATACGAGTCCTCCTCATGACAATAATTCACTCTGTCCAGCAACGTTAATCCCTCTGAATCGAGGCCGTCTGTAACACTACATGTAACGCAGTCAACAACTTGATACTCTATCTGCAGTGCATTCAATGGTGGTCTGAGGTTGCGGGACGGCCTCAATTGGATATTGGCATTGTAGCACCCGTACGGTTTGTTGTCCAGCAGGCTCTCTATTCCTTCCTGACGGCGCGGTAGCCCAATGTGTCCACGATTTTGGGGATCTGTTCGAGCGCTTCGTTGTCGCCGTGATAATCTACAATCGCAAACGCACAGGAGGCGCACGTAGCTCCCGCGAGATCGAACACTGCTTGCTGTCCGGCCATTATCGTACTGAAACCGGCGGTTTCACCATAGGAAGAGAGTTGACAAACTCTCGTACCGGATACTCGAGTTCGTGGCTCTCAAAGTTCACTTCCGTTACCTCACCCTTGCGGATGTAGACCACGAGATGTCCGTAGTCAGGATTTACCGATGCGTGCGCATGGAGCGCATAGTGAACCACCTCAAAACTGAAATCCTCCGTCAGGTGTTTGACCTGAGACCAGAGAACCTCTTCTGAGAGATGAGTTGATCCGTTTCCGTCGCTCTTACCAATCGACCGTATCTCTGCCGCGCCGTCACCGGAGTGAAGATGCGCTATGATCTCCACGGGTGTCAGTTTCTGTTCATCGAGAAAATATCGAATTGCCCGTGCGAATACTTCTTCAGGCGTTAATTTTGTATATGCTGCCAGATTCAACATAGATTCCTCCTTTATTTAAATCTTACTTAAAAAGTAATAAATAAGAGAGTGTACATCAAATCGACCGCATCCACAACCGGATCGACTACGCAGCTACTGAAGCCGCGATGACCGGGCCCCAGCCGGCGGCCAACAACACCACCGCCGCAACCAAGTTCCGGCGGATCTGCCTTGTGTCGGTTTGATTGGACCTGCCGCCCGGTTCGTTCGAGGTCCCCGCCACCGTTGTTGCTTC
>CAZHXC010000101.1:0-8726 GCA_964536145.1 uncultured Spirochaetales bacterium
TACCATTCGCCGGATTCTTCGCCCGATGGCTCAACCGCGGCGCATTCGGTCATCGTCCCGCCGCTGAACAGCCCAAATACATATCCACCGCCGTTCTCGATCTGCCTGAGTCGTTCCGGCACGGTATGAAGCAGCCGCGCGGCGTCATCAAACTCGTCAGCCACGCACAGCGGCCGAATAACGGTGTCTCCATCATATACGGCTATCACTTTCTGGATATATGCTTCAATGGTCGCGGGGTATATCCTGTGTTCAGCCTCGAGTACCCGTTCCTGCAGGGATTCCGGCGTATCGTCCTCGAGTACGGGAACCTCTTCCTGAGCGAGGATCGGCCCGGTATCATATTCACCGCTGACAAGATGCACCGTCGGTCCTGAAACTGAAGCACCTGAGGCGATCACCGCACGATGCACAGCCATCCCATACATACCCTGCCCACCAAAACGAGGGAGCAACGCGGGATGTATATTGAGAATCTTACGCCTGTATGTTTGCAATGTCGCCGGGCCAATCTTCTTCATATAACCGGCCAGGGCTACAAGACCAACGCCTGACTCCACCAATGCCTCGACGATCGCCCTATCAAGGCACCCCGGGTCCGGATGAGTAACCGAGCTTGCGTGGAGCGTCGCTATACCGGCTCTCCGCGTCCTCTCGAGCGCGCCCGCCAAGGAGTTATTACTTATGACCAGCGCTACTTCCCCGGATATCTTTCCACCGGAACAGGCATCAATGATCGACTGCAAGTTCGTGCCTCCTCCGGAAGCAAGCACCCCTATTCGCATGCTACCGGGTGAGCCGGATGATGATCTCCACCTCGACGGTACTGCCAAGAGGAAGCCCCGCAACGCCTATTGCAGACCGTGCATGCCGCCCCGCATCACCAAGTACGTCGATAAAGAGGCTGGAAGCGCCGTTTATCACGGCAGGCTGCTCGGTAAACTCCGAATCCGAATTGACGAACCCGGTGACCTTTACAATCTGCCCGATTCTGTCAAGCGAACCGAGGTCCCGGGCGCACACTCTCAACAGATTCGCGGCACACAGTTTTGCCGCCTCCGCCCCGTCATCCACCGAGACCTGTGACGGGACTTTTCCAACGTATTTCACCTTACCGTTTTCAACCGGTACAACCCCGGAGGCAAATGCGAGGTCTCCGTCTATGAGCAGCGGCGTGTAAATCCCCGCAGGTTTTGGGGTGTCCGCCATCGGAAAGCCCAATGATTCCAATTTTTCTTCTCGTTTTCCCATAGCCCGTTAGTATGACATCAATATCGATACTGGTACAGTGGGTCACGTCATTGGGTGCGATTTCATTCTATCAACATCGCTTCCAGGACACCGCCGCCGGGCGGCAGCAACAATACACAGCAACAATACCAGTAGTTATTGCCAAAAAGTTATGGTATAGTTGCGAAAATTCTAGATATGTTACTGTCATGGAAATAAAAAACTGGGTCACCTATAATCCGGCAACGGTGGAGACAAGCGACAAGCTCATCCTGGCAATTGCCAGGATGTCGGAGTTGTCCATAGGTGCGGTACTTGTCACTGAAAACGGCAAGCTCGCGGGCATCATCACTGAGAGAGATTTGGTAAACATTTTTGGCCGTGCGGACTATCACCCAAAGGATGATCCTGTCTCGAAGTACATGACAACCGAATTGATCACCGCCCAGGCAACCGATGATTACAATGCGGTATACCTGCTCATGCGGATAAACGGCATCAGACATATTCCAATACTCGCCGGTGAGGAGCTTATCGGCATAGTCTCTATACGGGACCTAACCCATTACTACCAGAACAGGCTCGAGTCCGAGTTTGCCGAAGCCCGTGAGCGGATCGACATGATGAAAAAGCTGGTGAAGCTCTCGGCAGAAGAGGTGCTCGAATCGCTCTTTACGGAAATTAACAAATACAAAGAGTTGAGCCTTACCGACCATCTCACCGGCCTCTACAACAAGAGATACTTCCTCATGCGTCTCCAGGAGGAGGCGGCCCGGGCAAAGCGGTATCAACAGGACCTTTCGTTGATTTTCTGTGACATCGATCATTTCAAAACGATAAATGATAACTATGGACACCATTACGGCGATATCATTCTCAGAGAAGTTGGAGAGCTCCTGAGCGGCGGGATGGGACGCTTGAAAGTTGTATCGCGTTTACGAAAATCCGATATTATCGCACGATACGGCGGCGAGGAGTTCGTTGTCATCCTTCCTGAGACTACCTCTGAGAACGCGGCTGTTGCGGCCGAAAAGATGCGTACGGCGCTCGAGAACTATCAGTTTGAAATCAACGCAGACAAAATCAGCGTGACCATGAGCTTTGGTGTAGCGGGTCTGGACGAGAACGTAGTGGATGCACAGGACCTTGTGCAGCGGGCGGATCACGCGATGTACAAGGCAAAGGAATCCGGCAGAAACCGGGTAGAGGTGTTCAAACAGTAGATTACGGTTGCAGCGGGCCGGCTCTAACGGCGGCCTTTTACGAAAGAGGTACCGTCGTTGAAAGATCAAAGGAAATCGATCTGGGCGTGGTCATTCTATGATTGGGCAAACAGCGCCTTTGCAACAACCGTCATGGCCGGTTTTTTCCCTATCTTCTTTAAGTCCTACTGGGCCAACCCCGACGATCCACAACAGAGCACCTTTTATCTGGGTCTCGCTAACTCTATCGCGTCCATAATTGTCGCGGCGATTGCACCGTTCCTTGGCGCGATAGCCGACAAAGCATCCAAAAAGAAGAAGTTTCTGCTCTTCTTCGCATTTCTCGGAATCATCATGACCGGTGCTCTTTGGTTCGTACAGGCCGGATTGTGGCAACTGGCGGTTGTTTTCTATGTCAGCGCAACCGTTGGCTTTTCGGGTGCAAATATTTTTTATGACTCCCTGCTCCCCGGGGTTGCCTCTGAGAAAAAAGTGGATTTTGTCTCATCACTCGGTTTTTCTCTCGGATATGTCGGCGGTGGCCTGTTATTTGCAGTAAACGTATTCATGTACCTTCGCCCTGAGTTCTTTGGTATCCCGGACGGCCCTACCGCAATCCGCATTGCATTTCTTTCGGTGGCCGTGTGGTGGGCAGTGTTCTCAATTCCATTGATCCTTTTTGTAAAGGAGCCGTTTCTCGCAGAATCACAACGGATCACCACCGCGGTCCGGAACGGTTGGGCACAGCTGCGTGCGACCCTCACGGATATTCGACATCTCAAGGTGGTCGGTCTCTTTCTCCTTGCCTATTGGTTCTACATAGACGGTGTGGATACGATAATCAGGATGGCGGTTGACTACGGCGCAAGCCTGGGATTCGACTCGAGCTCGCTTATCATCGCACTGCTCATCGTGCAATTTGTGGCATTTCCGGCTGCCCTGGCATACAGCTTTGTCGCAAAGAAGATTGGCGTAAAACGCGCACTCTTTGTTGCCATTATTGCCTACTGTTTTCTCACGATACTGGGTGTGCTCATGCGCGAAGTGTGGCACTTTTATGCGCTCGCCATGCTTGTCGGTCTTTTTCAGGGCGGCATCCAGGCATTGAGCAGGTCATTCTACACCCGGCTTATTCCCGAGAAGAAGGCCGCCGAGTTTTTCGGTTTTTTCAACATGCTCGGGAAATTCGCCGCGGTTATCGGCCCGGCGTTGATGGGAACTATCACGGTCCTCACCGGGAGCAACAGAATCGGAATTTTATCAATCCTTATCCTCTTTATAACCGGAGGGATCCTGCTTACGCGGGTAGACGAAGAGGAAGGAAGAAAAAATGCGCGGGAGTTTCTGTAGCGATGCCAAAGGAGCTTACGCACTGGATAACCGCCGAGCGGACGATGGATCTCATTGAAGAGGGGCCGGTGAAAGACGCAATACGCCTTCACCCCCACTTCTACTACCTTGGCGCGGTGGTGTATGACACACCTTTTTATTCCGATGCGGCCGCTCGCTCGGACGGCTTCATGAAAATAGCCGATGTTTTGCACGGGATCGATCAGAGAGATACCTTTGCGCCGTATCGTCGTTTTTTTGCCGAGTACTCCGGGTCGCCTCCTCCGGAGGGCTTAAGCTTTATCAGCGGAGCGTTTACCCATTACGCCCTCGATGTAACCTTTCATCCTCTGGTGAACTATTTTAGCGGCAAGTATTTCAGCTCCGATCCCAAAAAAAGGATCCTGTCTCAGCTGCGGCACCGGCAATTTGAAACATTCCTCGATCTCTACTTTTACGGTACGTATATCGAAAACATGGGGACCTCTACACGGCTCGGACTGCATCTACAGAACGCGGGGGAATTCGGTCGCACTCTGCGCGGTCTTTCCACCTCGGACCGGCTTGTTTCCCAGATCGTAGATGCCTTTACGAGAACCGCTGGATACAACGCTTCGATATTACCGATGCTGCATAAGCACGGCGCCCTGCAGCGGATCTTTTTTAACAGGATGCTTTCTCTTGCGCTGAATCTCGCCGGCCGGCTCTTCGGCGGATATATCGCCGTCGCCGCCGCTACTTTCTACCCCTTATGGAGAAAACGGCTCTTACGGAATCCCGGCGCTGTATTTCCATTCTTCGCCTCGCCGATTGACTATATTCATCCAAACACCGGAGAAAAGCTCCGTGCTTCTGCGGATGAGCTTGGCGCAAGAGCGGCGGTGGCCGCGGCGGATCTGATAAACGGGTACCAAAGCGCTCTTAGCCATGATCGCGGGGAAGGCTATCTGGCGGGCGTCAGAGGATTGTCATTGGAGTACGGGTGCGACGCGAAGCAATATCCTGATCCGCGATATTTCGATACGGATAGGCCGATACGTGATTTGTGCCGCACTGCTACCGGATGAAATCCAAACTTTTCCATGTAACATGAAAGGCTTCCAGTTGTTTTTTTAATGTACCTCCTTTTTACATAGATTACATGCCCGGGCGGGTGATCCGGATCCCGTACCGGGCATGTAACTTTCTACTCCTCTCCTTCAGCCCAGATCAACGGAAAATCTTCCCATTCGATTCCGGCACGCTTCGTTCCATCACCCTCCCCGGCGAGATAGGCAAAACGCTCGGCAAGTTCGGGGACCCGGCCTCGCACGGTGTCATAATGCTGCTTTGCTTTTTCATAGTTACCCTTTGAGTGTAGGATCCGGGCCATGAGGAGGTTGAGGTTTGCGGAATCCGGGTCTCGCTTGATCCCCGCCTTGAGCACCTCGATTGCCTCATCGCTTTGTCTTTCGGCCACAAACAGATTCGCAAGATTGAGGTAAGAGACCGTATAATCCGGATCCGCACGCATGTTCTCTTCAAATACGCTAACCGCTTTTCGGGTTTCTCCAAACCGGGCGTGCAGCACGCCAAGCTGATTCCGCAATTTCAAACTCCTTCTTCCCCGGGCGCTTTTGAGGGCAAGCTCCAGAGAATCGACCCCGGAATTGTACAGCAGCGTCGTTGTATTGGTCATGGAATTATCCAAGAGACGGCTGATTTCAACCGGCTGAGGTTCTACAACGGTGAGGGTGCTCTCGCCAAGCGGCAGCGGCGGATAGCGATCCCGCTGCTCCTGTACGGCCAGAAACTCTATCTCTTTGGGATTGTTGATCACCAGACCTGAAGCCGTTTCCCAGGCGCTCAGGAATCCCGTATCCAGTATGGTAGTCTCGATCGGAAGCCAGATAGAACCGCCGTACCGTATCGATACAAAGCCTTCCGAGTCGAACAGCCAGGCATTTTCAGGCGGTTCCGCGGTGTCGAAAGCAAGAAACACGTGCCCGGGCGAGGTCATGATTGCCGTGGAAATACCGGCTGATTCGAGCAGCGAACCGAGGAGCGCCGTAGAATCGTCGCAATCGCCCGAGCGGATGTACAGCGTGGTTCTCGGAAATCGAACGGTGTCAATTACCTGCGCCTTTCCAAGAATGCTCGAGAACGGCGAATCCGGATCTTCGATATACTCGATCTCATAGGCTCCCAATGCGTCGCATATTTTGGCGGCTCTCACCATCTTTTCGGGGAGCCCCGGATAGGCAAAGTCAACGCTGCTCAACACACGGTGCGCAAACGACGAGACCACGCCTTCGTTTGGCATGATGAACGATGCAAGCTTCCCCGATTCATCCCAGGTGAGCGCGGTATTTCTGTACAACGTGATGGTTGCGGTTTTTGAAATCTTTATTTCTTCGCCATCCGCGGTATATCTCGCTTCTATCGCCGCCTGGACGGGGAGGTCTTCCTGGAGCCGCAGCACTTCTTCGTTCAGGAGCGCAAACAGCGGCAAGGTCGCCTCCTCGCCGTCGGCAAGCGAGTCTATAGACTCGCCTGAGGCCGGAAAATCCATGTATTTTCTGATGAAAAAAGATATTTCAACATCATTGATCGATGACCCGGTGCTGTTATGCAGCACGACTTCTCCCACCGGTCTGGTTCGATAAGTGAGCATGAGCGACGGGAAGAGATTTTCAATGTTGATCTCGGCAATCCTTGCCGGTTTCTGTCCACCGGAAGGAGCGACGCTCCGCGTCTGATAGGTACGCATGAGATTCTCCATTGCCCTGCGTACCTCCTCATCATCGGGAGAAAGCATGAGGATCTGTTCGTATATCCTCAAGGTGCTCATGTACTGCATCTGCGCGGAAGCAGGGCCGAGCGAGTCGAGCATGGCAAGCATCCTTTCGGTTTCCGATGCGGCCTGTTGTTTGAGCACTTCGGTTTGCAGTTGCGACAGCCTGGCCGTGGCATCCGCGTCGTACGGGTCAACCGCAAGCACTTCCTTCCAGGCCGCTATTGCAAGCTCGATGGATCCGCCTTTGGTGTAGAACACCGCTTTTGCGCGGAGCACCTCGGTGTCCCGGGGGCTGAGCTTGAGCGCCTCATTCAAGGCAAGAACTTCCGCATCCCGGCTTACCTCGATCCGGTGCACTCGCGTCCAATCGGTATCGAGCAACCTGAAAATCCGCCTTCCGTAGAAATCGACGATATAGAGGTAGCCTCTGTCAGGATCAAAGGCCATGGCCACATTGTTCGGCAGCATCTCAGGTAGCGGCAGATCGATTTCGCTCATAGTCCAGAGAAGCGCCCCGTCCCTGGCGTATTTTCTCAACTCAAAGCCGGAGGCACCCTGAACGAACAGTATAAACGTCCCGTCGGGCAGAACGATAGCATTCATCGGTGTAAGATAGTCGGCCGCACTCGTAATCGGCGTAATTGCATCTATCAGCACACCGTCCTTTGCATGAATTTTGAAGCGGCGCTCGGTCATATCCCAGGCCCATATATTGCCCTCAGGGCCGGTACCAAGATAGTAGATATATGAGGCTGGGCTCGTTTTCAAATCGAGGGGCTTCCTGCCTTCGCTGTCTATCCTGAAGGTCTTCTGGCTTGTCATATCAAAGGCGACAATCGAACCGTCGTTCAGGACGGTGAAAGGACCAAAGGCATCCATACCAAGGTTTACCGGCTGAAAGATGTCCGAACCGTCAACGAGGCGCTGCGCCTGCCTTCCCATGGTAGGCCTCAGATAGAGCGTATCCGCTGGTGTGAGATAGACCCCGCCGGCAAAGGTGTAGTTGCCACGCTCCATCATCTCGCGGCCAATCGTGCGGACAATGTGCATGTGCCGGTCCAACTCGGTGACAAAGCCGCCAAAAGCCAGCAGCAGGTTGCCGTTCCCTTTCACGGCGGCTGACAGAGCGGTGCTCGAGCTGATCTGTGCAGGCGCCAAACCGGGAACCGAAGTAAGCAACACATCCGTCGGAAGAACATCGAGTAATTGCGGCGGATCGACCCGCCTTGCGGCAAAACCGTCTGTAAAGGTGTTCCACAGCGATGCGTAGATATTGGCGATAAACCCGATGCTCTCTTCTGTGAACACTCCAAGGAAGGACATCGATTGCTCCTCATCGCCGGTCTGCATTTCAAAGATACCGGCGGCCTCGTTGTCGAGTGATGCAACTATTTGCAGGGTGTAGTCCGCCCGGCCGGCGGTCATCCCTCCACGGGCGACCCCGCCGGCGGCCGCATATTCTACGGTGAAATAATCGGCGTATCTGCGGCTCGCAAGCACCGCCGAACGCTCGAGTATGTCATCAACGAAAGACCTGTTAGCCGGTGTGTCCGGCGCTATCAGCGGCCGCGTTACCCGAATCGTATCCACGGCTGATACACAGAGCACGGTCACGAATAAGAACATCAAAGACAACGTTGTTCTTCTCACCCTGTCACCCCTTAAGATTTCATCGCTACAGATTTCACTGCTACTTGCGCATTCTCAGCCATTCCGTCTACTATACGTGAAGTTTGGGCACCTGCGGAGAAAATCCACTACACAAAAGGATGCTATCGTGATACTCGACGGCTTGTCTATCACCGTCATGGGAATGGTCATTGTCTTTGCTTTTCTCATTATCCTCGTTGCGGTGATGAGGGCTTTACATTACGGACTGCATAAGCTCCATTCAAAAAGCCTCGCGCAGGAATCCGACCAATCGGATAAAACGTTAGCGCAGGAAAACAGACTCGCGGTTGTGGCGGCGGCCGTAGCGGCCGTAAAAGACCACATGGCTGTCAGGGGTATTAGAAAATGAACAAGCGGATTCACACGATGATTACCGCCTTCCGTGACGGGTTCCAATCCGTTTTTGGTGCGAGAGTATTTACGGAGGATTTTCTTCCGGCGGTGGAAGCGGCGGTCGCTGCGGGATTACATCACTTTGAAGCGGGAGGCGGCGCAAGGTTTCAGTCTCTTTATTTCTA
>CAZHXC010000102.1:0-2215 GCA_964536145.1 uncultured Spirochaetales bacterium
TGACGAACCCCAAAGGGGTGATGCTCCCAGGGCCCGGTGAGCGATGAAATCTTGTGGAACTGTAGATGATCCGGGTGCATTCTAGGCACCGCCACCGTCTTCTGTTCGGAGAACGCTTTTTCCAGTATCCCGGTTGTATCTACCTCATCCTCCATGGGAAGAAAGGCGAGCACAGTCTGACTCTCCTTCCATTCGGGAAGGGATATCACATGTCCCGCAATCCGGGCGCTCCACTCGCTCCGTTTCTCCCGAGGAACCGCCGCAATAATGGACCTCATGTTGTTTCTTGCGGTGCGTTTACTGCGGCTTATGTCGCCGTTCATTCGTCCTCAAAATCGTCAACATCGCGCGGAGTATCCCCGCTCTGTTGATTGGTACCTCCTGCGAGAGAGTCGAAAAATGCCTGGGCTTTCCTGATACCGTCGTCTATGTCCACGCCCGCTTGTGAGAAGAAATCTTTCACCTTCTCCTGTATTACCTCCGGTCTCATGTTCTCAGCGGCCTCTTCAACTTTCTCGTTTACGGTTTCAGAAGCGCCGCCTGTGGCCGCATCGGCAAAGTTCCTGACACCCCGGAAGATATCCTGCATGAAAGCCTGGTTACCGGATGCGAGTCTCAGTTGTTCCCTGTATACCGTGGCGAGTCCCGGGATGTCCTTGAGTAACCAGACCAGGATTGAACGGAGGTAGAGTATCTTTTCTCTACTTCTCTCTACCGAGAGATCGTCAATGATGCGCGAGGAGACTACACCGGTCATTTCGTGCTTTGTATCTTCAGGAACTTCTTCGTTTTTCAGGTAGAGGCACGCCGCGACATAATTCTTGTCCGCGAGGTATTCGTGCAACTTGAACATGATATCGTCTCTGTCCACTTCAAACTCCTTGTAAAGTGATCCGGGCTTTGTGGTGTTCGGTTCGACGTCCATAGTGTACATAATCCCGGTGCCGTTTGACCATAGAGATGATGGTAAGCGTTCGCCCACCCCCAACAGGCGATGCTCATCGGCGCTGCGTCCGGAGGCTTCAGGCAGATCGAAAACCCACCTCTTGACGGTGGTTGCAGAATGCGAGTCCATACACAATGGTGGCTTTTCGCATCTGGCGATGTCAAAGCAACGGTTTGTCGATCTGCTCTTAACATCTTCTGCGTATTTCTGCACAATGAATGGAGCTACAAGGTAAAGTATTCTGGAGTACAACATGCCGGGTGTTTCTGCAATCGTGCTTGCCGGTGACAAAAAAGGCGCCAAGGCGATAAACCACGATAACAAAGCGTTCCTCCTTTTCAACGGCGAGCCGCTTGTCATTCACGTGTTGAGAGCGCTGCAGGGGGCATCGGGTGTCGCCAGCATTCTCGTGGTTGGCCCGGCAAAGAGGCTGCAGTCGGTTATCGATTCCTCCGCTCTGCCCGGTGCTGACACCATTACCGTTGTCGAGCAGCGTCAGAATCTTCTGGAAAACGGTAAAGCGGGCTTTGTCGCGGCGCTTGGGATGGAATATTCGCCGGCCAGGTTTCACTCGCTCAGACAATCGGAATACCAGGATCTACCGGTGCTCGCTCTCTCCTGCGATTTACCACTCGTTACCTCCTGGGAGATCGACGAGATGATAAGCAAATCAGACATGGAGAGCTACGACTACTGTGTGGGTCTGACAAAGGAAGAAGTTCTCAAAGCCTACTATCCTACCGACGACATGCCCGGGATACGTATGGCCTATTTCCACCTTCACGAGGGCAGATGCAGGCACAATAATCTCCACATGGTGAAGCCTTTAAGAATTCACCGGCTTGTTTTTGTCGAGCAGATGTATCTTGCCCGTTATCAGAAGAAGCCGACAAATATGTTCCGGATGATTACCGTTTTTCTCTTTGTGGGGCGATGGATGCTCAACGCCGCGCGGCTCTATATCGGGTTGCAATCTGCACGGACGCTTTACGCGCATGGCCATGCCGGTCGATTGTACGAGCGTATCAGATCCACCAACAAGCTCCGGGCGCTGACACGATGCATCGGCGGCATCATGGATATGAAAATGGCAGGCGTTTTTACATCCTACGGCGGCGCGGTTCTTGACGTTGACAACGCAAAGGACTTCAGGATTGCTCAAAAGATGAGTGACCGCTGGATGAGACTTCAGGAAGAGATACACCGCGGCCGCGGGAGCTCCCGGGAGTAGAAACCGCCGCCTGCGCGGCCGGCAGCCGAGCCTTCAGG
>CAZHXC010000102.1:2225-8710 GCA_964536145.1 uncultured Spirochaetales bacterium
AGCTCGCGAACCGCTCCCTTGTCCGCAGATGCGGCGAGCAGCCCGTACGCCTTGAGCGCTGTGGTCACCTCACGATCGCGGTTCATGGGAGTGAACGCAGCCGGACCGCGTTTTTCCTCTTCGATTTTCCGCCGTGCGAGCTCATTCGCATCCACAACCAGGGTGATCGTGCGGGACGGAATATCGATGTCGATCCTGTCACCGTCTTTGACCAGGCCGATTGTGGCGCCTGAGGCGGCTTCCGGGCTGACATGACCGATACAGAGCCCCGATGTGCCGCCGGAAAACCTGCCGTCGGTGAGGAGGGCGCAGGCTTTGTCGAGGTGCATCGACTTCAGGTAGGAAGTGGGATAGAGCATCTCCTGCATCCCCGGGCCGCCCTTTGGACCCTCGTACCGGATGACGATCACCTCACCGGCTTTCACCGTGCCGTCGAGAATCCCTTCACACGATTCCTCCTGTGACTCGAAGACCCGGGCGGTGCCTGAGAACTTGAGAATCGATGAGTCCACACCTGCGGTTTTCACGATGCAGCCGTTCTCCGCGATATTGCCGAAAAGCACCGCAAGACCGCCGTCAGGCGAGTAGGCGTTTTCGACATCCCGGATACAGCCTGATTTCCTGTCGGTGTCCAGCTCACGATAGGAGTTGGATTGCGAGGCCATGACGAGGTTTCGCCCTTTTGCACCCGGAGCAGCCTTGGACCGCTCAGTCGCTTCAGAGGAAGCGGTAGAGCGCAGTATGTCGTTCTTCTCCAATGCCTCTGCGAGGGTAAGCCCGTCGACACGGTGAACCGATGTGTCGAGCAGGCCGGCCCGTTCAAGCTCACCCATGATGGAGAGAATCCCTCCGGCACGGTTGACGTCCTCGACGTGATACTTCGAGCTCGGCGCCACCTTGCAGAGACACGGTATCTTCCGCGAGAGATTGTCGATATCTTTCATGGTAAAGTCGACCTCGGCGGCCTGAGCCACCGCGAGCAGGTGGAGTACCGTATTTGTCGATCCACCCATGGCAATATCGAGAGACATGGCGTTGAGAAATGCCCTGCGTGAAGCGATTGACCGCGGAAGCACAGATGCATCCTCGTCCTGATAATACCGGTTTGTAAGCTCCACGATCCGTTCGGCCGCGTCCTGGAATAGCTTTTCCCGGAGCGCGTGAGTAGCGACAACCGTACCGTTTCCCGGTAGCGCTAACCCGATTGCCTCATTGAGGCAGTTCATCGAATTTGCGGTGAACATACCCGAGCATGATCCGCAGGTGGGACAGGCGTTAAACTCCACTTCGGCAATCTCTTCGTCCGATACTCCCTGGTCCCCCGCGAGCACCATCGCATCGATAAGGTCGTATCTTTCATCACCCACTATTCCGGCCTCCATCGGGCCGCCGGAGACGAAAATCGTGGGGATGTTCAACCGCATCGCGCCGATGAGCATCCCGGGTGTGATCTTGTCGCAATTGCTTATGCAGACCAGGGCGTCCGCCTTGTGGGCGTTGCACATGTACTCCACCGAATCGGCAATCAGCTCCCTCGAGGGGAGCGAGTAGAGCATACCGGTGTGACCCATGGCGATGCCGTCATCAATGGCGATGGTGTTAAATTCGGCGGCGAAATAACCCCGCTCTTCGATAACCGCTTTGACTTTTTGGCCAATATCATGCAGGTGAACGTGCCCGGGTACGAATTGGGTAAAGGAGTTGGCGATGGCGATGATCGGTTTGCCGAAATGCTCCTCCTTCATTCCGTTTGAACGCCAGAGACTTCTCGCCCCGGCCATACGCCTGCCGAACGTGCTCGCATTACTTCTGAGCGGGATTGCCATAACTATCTCCTCTGCATTCGGAACTTTCGTTCCGGTTTATTTGTTCCAGTTTTCGGGTCTGAGCGACCGGACCGCAGTGCCGGCTCGCCACATTTCGGACTCTCTGATTTCTTTCAGTTCTTCATCGAGTTTTTCCTGATAATCAGGTGCGCTGTTCGCCTCAAGGACGATAGCGGTTTCAGTTCCGTCCTTCACTGACTTGTAGAGATCTTTGAACACCGGCAGGGTTGCCTCTTTGAACTTTGGCTTCCAGTCCAAGGCCCCACGCTGGGCGGTGGTGCTGCAGTTTGCATACATCCAGTCCATCCCGTTCTGACCGACAAGACGGATAAGGCTCTGGGTGAGCTCTTCCACTGTTTCGTTGAAGGCTTCACTCGGGCTGTGGCCGTGTTCACGGAGCGTGTCATATTGGGCTTCCATAACGCCGGCAAGCGCACCCATGAGAATGCCACGTTCACCGGTCAGGTCGCTCCACACCTCATGTTCAAAGGTGGTCGGAAAGAGATAGCCTGAACCGATGGCGATCCCGACTGCCAGAGTCCGCTCGGTTGCCCGGCCGGTGTAATCCTGAAACACACCGTAGGACGAGTTGATTCCGCTTCCGGAGAGGAAATTCGTACGCACGCTCGCGCCCGAACCCTTTGGAGCGACAAGAATGACATCGACGTTTTCCGGGGGAATAACACCGGTCTGTTCTTTGTAGACTATCGAAAAACCGTGTGAAAAATAGAGCGCGTCTCCTTCGTTGAGGCATGGCTTCAGGATCGGCCACACCGCCTTCTGCCCTGCATCGGAAATGAGATACTGAATAATGGTACCTTTCTTTGCCGCTTCTTCTACTTCGAAAAGCGTCTCACCGGGCACCCAGCCGTCGGCGATTGCCTTGTCCCATTCTCGCTTGAACTTGGAAGACTGTCCGATAATTACCTTGAATCCGTTATCCCGCATATTGAGCGCCTGGGCGGGACCTTGAACCCCGTAACCGAGGACGGTTATCACTTCGTCTTTCAGCACTTCACGAGCCTTTTCCAAACTGAACTCGTCTCTTGTAATGACCTCTTCTACGGTTCCGCCAAAATCAATCTTTGCCATACGTTTCTCCTTGTGACATTGCGTGTTGCCGGGGAGCCGGCCCCTGCACACAAAGAATATCGCATATTTTTCATGTTGTTAGAAGTGTAATTTTTAGTATACTGTATTGCAAAAGTTGCAATACAGCGCCAGGTGAAAAACCGGAGACGTCCATTATGGATTTCCACAGCTTGAGACTGTTCCTCCATCTTTCGAGTACGCTGCACTTTGGCCGGACGAGCGAGGCGTGTCACATCAGTCCATCCGCGTTGAGTCGCACGATTCAGCGCCTGGAGGAGGAGATAGGGTTGCCGTTGTTTATCCGGGACAAGCGGTCGGTCTTGCTCAGTGACGCCGGTCACAATTTCCGACGTTTCGCCCAGGAGACAATTGACCGTTGGGAGCAGTTTTCGAGCTCTCTCGCCCTGGACGATCTTAAAGGGGAAATCATTCTCTACGGGTCTGTGACCGCGGCATATGGGGTGCTTTCCGATCTCTTCTCACGTTTCAGGGACCGCTATCCGAATATACATCTGAGACTCGAGACCGGAGATTCAGCCCAGGCGCTCGAAAAAGCGGTGGATGGGTCGGCTGATATCGTGGTAGCGGCAAAACCTGACTCCCTGCCTAAGAATCTGCTGTTCAAGACGCTGACGGTAACGCCGCTTACCTTTATCGGACCGGTGGTTCCCTGTGAAGTTACATCGATGATCGATGCAGATTCGATAGGCTGGGAGAAGCTCCCGCTCATCCTCGCGAAACAGGCACTCTCTCGCCGCAGAGTGGAGGGGTGGTTCCGCACCCACGGCTATAAACCGCGTATCTACGCGGAGGTGGCCGGGCACGAAGCGATAATGTCGATGGTCCGGCTCGGATGCGGCGTGGGCGCGGTGCCGGAGCTGGTGATAGCGAACAGCATTTTCAGGAATGACGTGCGGTTGCTGGACGTGGACCCGCCGCTTCCTCCCTACGAGGTTGGGCTCTGTGTGCACAGGGGGAGGATCACCTCTCCTGTGGTTCGGGCTTTCTGGGAAAGCGCCTGATGCCGTGGGGCGGGTCCGGACGGCGCGCCCCCTTGTTTTTCCTGCCCGAAGGCTTTACCTTTCCATACAGTATACCAACTACTATAGATATATCTGGAGAATACATTGAAAAGACAACGCCTGTTTCTCATCATTCCGGCGATAGCCATAACGCTTTTCGCGTTTTCGTGCTCGAAGGATACCGAGGGTCTCGTGGCCACGGTAAACGGGACGGATATCACAACCGCAAGTCTTGATTCGAGAATGGAGTCGGTCAAGATGCAATATGCCGGCCAGGGACGTGCCGATGCTTACGAAAGCGCGGACGATTTCAGAGCCGATGTTCTCGACAATATGATCGAAAATACGCTTCTTCTCAATTATGCAAACGAAAACGGCTATGCGATTTCAGAGGAAACCTTAAAGAGTGAGTTCGATGGGATTGCGGAACAATTCGGATCACCCGAGGAGTTCGCCTCGGCGCTCGAAACGCAAGGGCTTACCGAGGAAACCTTGAAGGAGGAGATCAGGACAGCGTACACAGTCGAAAACATGCTCGAAGGTGAAATCACTTCGCAGTTGTCGATAAGTGACGAGGATGTGGAGCAGTTCTATACGGAAAATCCGGAGTACTTCCAGATGGAGGAATCGGTTACGGCAAGTCATATTATCGTTATGGTTGACTCCGAGGCCACCGACGAGGAAAAGGAGGAGGCCAGAGGGAAGATTGAGGCCATCAGAGAAGAGATTGTAAACGGCGCAGATTTTGCCGCGGTTGCCCGCGAACGTTCCGAGGGTCCGAGCGCCTCATCCGGCGGCTCCCTTGGTACCTTTACGCGCGGCCAGATGGTTGCACCCTTTGAAGAAGCGGCTTTCTCACTCGAGCCTGGCGAGCTCAGCGACATCGTAGTCACCGAGTTCGGTTATCACATCATCCTGGTGGAAGAGAAGATACCGCCGCGTACGCAACCGCTTGAACAGGTAAGCCCGGATATCCGGGAGTACCTGAAGAGTGTCTCCACACAGGAAGAAACAAATAAGCTTATAGATGAGCTCAAGGCAAACGCAGAGATAGAGTATTACGAGTAAACACATGGCGTCGTCGGATCTTCTTCTCGCCCCAAAATCAACAGCCATTGTCGGCGCTTCGGACGATCCGACACGGATCGGAGGAAGGCCTGTCCATCTGCTCAAACTGCATGGCTATGAGGGCGCGATCTACCCGGTCAATCCAAAACACAAAGAGGTGCAGGGCCTCCCGGCTTACCCGACAGTGGGCGATATCCCCGGAGAGGTGGATTTTGCCCTCGTGGCGGTACCCGCCAGATTGGTTGTGGATATCGTCCGTCAGGCCGTTGCCAAGCGCGTAAAAACGGTGTTGATTTTTTCCTCGGGTTTCAGCGAGATTAGCGAAGAGGGACGGACGATGCAGGAAGAACTCTCCGCCATCGCCCGGGAGAGCGGCACACGTATCATCGGTCCCAATTGTCTGGGCATGTTCAACTCGGCAATCAATTTCTTCTGTACGTTTTCGATTTCCTTTGAACGGTTCGTACCCAAGCCGGGCGGGCTTGCGCTTGTCAGCCAGTCCGGGGCATACGGCAGCCACCTGCAGTACCTCGCTAATCAGCGTGGTCTGGAGATGACTTACTGGATTACAACCGGGAACGAGTGTGACGTACACACCGCGGAGATGATCAAGCTGTTTGCCGAGCGCGACGAGGTCCAGGCGATCTTTGCCTACGCGGAAAGCATCAAGGACGGCGAGGTGCTGATCGAGGGGCTCGAAGCAGCGCGTGCGGCGCGGAAACCGGTGATCTTTGCAAAAGTCGGCGCTACAGACATCGGGGCAAAAGCGGCGGCCTCGCACACGGCCTCACTCGCCGGGGAAGACGTTGTATACGACGCGATCCTCGAGCAGTTTGGCGCGTACCGTCCGCGTACAACCGAAGAGGCCCTCGATATCTGCTGTGCTCTTCGTCCCCGCATCTTTCCCACAGGGAGACGCCTCGGAGTGCTCACCATTTCCGGTGGCGGGGGAATCCTGATAGCCGATGCAGCGGTCGAGGCGGGGCTCGAAGTACCGGAAATGCCTGAGGATGCCCAGGAGCGTATGAAGGAGATCATGCCGTTTTGCGGTCCGCGGAATCCCGTGGATATCACAGGACAGCTGTACAACAACATGGGAGCCCTTTCCCGGTTCACCGAGCTGATGCTTGACCGGGGAAACTACGACGGCCTTATTGGTTTCTGGACAACCGCCGGGGGATCCCCAACGGTGTCGCCGCTCTTGCGCAAGGAACTGGTCAAAGCGATGGAAGGGCGGACGAACAATCTGTTTATCCAGTCGCTCATCGCCGCACCGGAGATTCGAGCCGAGTACGAGCGGGAGGGATTTCCCTGCTTTGAAGACCCTTCCCGTGCGGTTATCGCCATGGCTGCGATGATGCATTTCGGGATTTCCTTTGAGGCGGGCTCCGCGCAGGTTCCTGAGGTTCCGGAGCTCCCGCCGCTGCCTGAGGGAGTGCTCGGTGAACGCGAGACAAAGGAGATTCTCGCCGGCTTT
>CAZHXC010000103.1:0-8707 GCA_964536145.1 uncultured Spirochaetales bacterium
ATCCTGCCGGTGATCTCTCGACGCTTCTCGATGAGTTCCTTTTATCGGACCAAATTCTTCTGGAGCGCCGGCTGGAGCGGGTGCGGGAAGACATGCAAAAAGGCAAACGAAACCCGGACCTCCCGGCAGAGGAGAAGCTTCTCTCGCTGGTACACCAACGGGTTGAAGCCGGGGAACCGATCCGGAGCATCGATCTCAACACTGATCAATCAAAGCGCCTCTCCGGCTATGCGTTTATTACCGCAAAGCCCTTTTTTGCGATCCTCAACTCAGGCGAAGAGGAGTATGGAAAATCCCGGCAGATAGTCGATGCAATTGGAAAACAGTGCCCGGTTGTCGAGTTTGCAGGCAAGTTTGAAATGGAGCTTGCCGGACTGGATCCGGATGAAGCTGAGGATTTCATGGGTGAGCTGGGGATCACCGAATCGGCGAGGGAGCGGCTTACCGGGTTCGCCTATTCAATACTCGGTTATTCGAGTTTTTTTACCGTTGGACCGGACGAAGTGCGCGCCTGGACAATCCGGAAAGGCGCATCGGCCGTGGACGCCGCCGGCATCATCCACTCAGACCTCGCAAGGGGATTCATCCGGGCGGAGTGTTTCACTTACGCGGATATCGAGGCTCACGGAAGCGAAAAGGAACTGAAGGGCAAGGGTCTCATCCGTCTGGAGGGAAAGAGTTATCAGGTGGCCGACGGGGATATCCTCAATATCAGATTCAGCGTCTAAGGGTGCGCTATCTCACCTCAATGCGGCGTACGGCGCTTTTCCCGGCGACGCGGACTTCCAATTCCATAACGCCTTTTTTCAGCGGCACCAGCCAGGAAGTCATTGCCTCGTTTGATGCTACGGGTGGATCAGTATACGGCATCCCGTTCACAAGAACTTCGAGCGTCTCACTGCCTCCGTGGATGACTTCGAGTTTGACCGCCTGCATCTGCGGGGTTAGTTGATTGTCGTAAAAGTAGACCGCACCCTCCACCGGATAGCGTATCTCGAGCGCTGGATTGTTGACAGAGGCAAACGCCGCGTTTTGGTGAGTATCTTTCGCCCATGAGGCAAACTCAGGCGGATAGACCGCAGCGGTTGAACCCGTAGGCGGGTTCACGTGAAAATTGCACTTTGCCGGGGCGGTTTCAACATATTCATACCGTGTGGCGGGGCAATAGGGCCCGGCCTTCATCCCTGAAAGCGTGCAGATTTCCACTTTCATCGGCGCGGCCTGCGCGACAGCTATGGGCGCGGCGCCCGTGGGGCGCTCGGCGGCGGGACGGGTGGGCGCGGTGACCGCACGCACGCCGGCCGGCTGCCGCTCCCGGTCGGGGCCGGCGAGCTCTGCAAGCATCTCCAGTGCTATGCGTGCGGGGACCGAGCTCCCGGTTCTCCCGATTACGCTCTCACCGGAGAAATTGCCGAGCCAGACTCCCACGGTGTATGCCTCGCTCGCCGCAAGCGCCCAGATGTGCTGGTTTCTGCTGGAAGTACCGGTTTTTACCGCCACAGGTGCCTCCGTTCTAAACGGGTCGGTCATGCCAAAACCAACTACACGTTCGGCCGGGTCAGAAAGAATATGATACACCAACCACGCCGTCGAATCCGACATGACGCGCCGGGCGACCGGGGCGGGTCCAGTGTGTGGCCGCCCGGCAACCGGTCCTTCCGGGACACCCCGCCAGCTCAGCTGTCGGAATACACCGCCCCGGGGGAAAACTGAAAATCCGCGGACGAGCTCATAGAGGGTGACCGGCAGGTTTCCGAGGGCGATGCCGAGCCCGCCCTCCTCGGAGGCAAAACGGCCACCGGCAGCTACAGAGCCAAATCCCAGATCAGCAAGAAATGAGAGAAACGATTCGATTCCCAGCTCTTCGAGCATGGAGGTCGCGGGTATGTTCAACGATGATGCCAGGGCGGTCCGCAGCCTCACCGGCCCATGATAGCTCCTATCGAAATTGCGGGGCACATACACCGCGGAAGAGCCGTAGTCTGTGGGAACATCGGCTATTATATCGTTTGGTCCGTACCCTTTCTCGAGGGCATATGCGTAGAGAAACGGCTTGATCGTGGAGCCGGGCTGATTTCTTACCAGCACGCCGTCTATCTGCCCGCCGTCATCAGCCGCAAACCGCTGTGATCCGACATAGGCGAGGATACCGCCTGTCATGTTATCGATAGCCAGCACGGCCCCGTTCCGTATTCTACTTTCTGCAGATTCCGCGAGATAGACGTGGAGCAGCTTTTCCGCCTTTTGTTGCAGACCGAGGTCCAGGGTTGTACGCACCCGGCCCGCGGTACCCTCCCGCTCCGCGGTTACTTCACGATTCACCACCTCGGTATCAAGAACCATACCGAGGTCCTTGGCGAGCCGCAGAACACCGGCGGCCGCACGTTGCGGATTGTGCACCGGGTTGTATGCCGCAGGATTTCGCGGAATCAACGCCAGTGACAACACCTGCGTCGTCCTCAGCGAGTAGAGATCGGAATCAAAGAAACGTCTCGCAGCGGCGGCCACCCCCTCGGTTTGATATCCAAAGGGTAGACCGTTCAGCCAGAGCTCGAGGATGCGATCCTTCTCTAGGCGCGCTTCGATTCTCAAAGCGACGGCAATTTCGGCGAGTTTTCTTACCAGGAGTCCTCCACGTCTCGGGCCCTGTGCGCTCAATACCATCCTCGCAAGCTGCATGGTAATGGTCGACGCCCCGGAAGCGGCTTCGCCGGAGGTGAGAAACCGCACCGCCGACCGGGTCAACGCAACAGGATCAACACCGGGATGGAGATGGAAACGTTTGTCTTCAGCGAGGATGAATATCCGCTGCAGGTCAACCGGGATCTGTGCAAGCGGCCGGTGCTGCCGGCGCATGCCGTCCTCGAGCGGTGCAACGTAGAGCTCGGCGCCGGATCTATCGAGCACTTCAACGGCTGCGGGCCGTTCCATATAGGCGCGAAGCGCGGGAAACGGCGGCAAAACAACCGCGAGATACGCCGCTATCGGCAGGAGCACCGACAAAATCATCGGTACAAAAAAGCGGAAACCCCCTTTAAGAAGGCTGCCGGAAACATCGCGTTTCATTCGGTGAATACAAACAGCCTGCCGTCTGATCTGCCGAAAACCTCGGGCTCATACATGCACTCAACGGTGACCGGGGGTGTGGGAAAAACTCCCCGGCTTACCGCGCGGAAGTGGAATACCACCTCAACGCTTCCCGGCTCGAGACTATCAAAGTAGTACCTGACCATGTTGTCGTATATCTTTTCAACCGGCCTGCGGTAATTGTATTCGGGATCTTCCACTTCATGCTCATATGAACCGGTGGTGGCAAATGAAGTGTCAAGGATCGTTGCCCCTGAGGGCACAGGTACCGTGATCGCGGTGTAGCTCCGGCGCCTGGAGGTGGAGACGACTACCCGCTGTCTGTAAGTTTCACCAATTGCAAGCACATTGCCGGAAATCGTCGTCCCGGCGGCGCCATCGGCTGATTCCAGGGTTGTGTACACAGAAAAACCCTGGTCCCTCGCGCCGGCGGTTTCCGCAGGGAGATCATAGGCCAGGGAGGCGGTGTAGTAGAGGTTGCCGTCCGCTGAAAACTCGAGCGGGAGCAAGGCATCCCGTTCCATCGACGCTACGGGTTCTTCGTCAAATCCGATTTCCACCGAAGCGGATTCTTCCATGCTGCTGAAACTTCCGCTCCATATCTCGCTCTCATCGAAGGTAACCGCAGCGCTCACCCCTCCTGCATCCTCACGCACCCGCATGAGCTCCGAAAGTGCCAGTAGCCCCCAATTCGTGGCGGCGGTGTTTCGCCATGCACCGCCGCTTCGCGCAGAAAGGAGCGTCCCGGCAATCCTGTCGGTCAGATCGCCCCCGGGGTCCACGGCAGTTTGCAGCATCAGAAGCAGGGCTATCTGCTCATCGGCACGGCCATAGAAATGGCGGTCCTCATCAAACCGCGGCGTCAGATCGATACTCCTCGTCCCCGGTTTTACATAGCGGATTATTCTTTCGAGTGCGGCTTCAGCTTTTTGCGGTGCTCCTGTACGCGAGAAAGCCAGACCGAGAAAGGCCTGAGAGGCGTGATCGAGCTCATCTGCACGATACTCAAAGTCGGCGAGCTGTCTCTGTACCGGAACGTCGTAAAGGGCCTGCACGTACAAGCTGTACAGTTCAAGGTAATCATTGGATATCAGCCGGTCATCGGCCTGTACGAGAAACGAGATCATCCTCCGTACATCGATATCATCCGGAATGGCGAACCCTCGCTCATCGGCTATCATCAATAGATGCGCGATTCGGAGCGTTACGTAGTAGGAGGCGCCGTACGAGTATTCCGGCCAGAAGGGGAATCCGCCGGAATCGAGCTGATGTTTGGCCCAGAAACCGAGCTCCTCCGCTACGATCTCCTCAGGATTGTCGACAACCGAATCACCGAAAAGCACCACCGGCATCAGCTTGCTTGCCCGCTGCTCAAAGCAGCCGTGGGGATAATCGAGGAGATACCCGGCCGCCGGAAGCAGTCCCGACAGGAGCGATGGGCTTACCTCGACGTTTAAGCTGCCGTCCCGGACCGACTCATAACCGGGTATCACAATTCCTTCCGCTGCCGGCGAGGTATCAGCTTCAACCCTACCGGTGGTGGTCACCGTTTCCCTGACCGCGGGTTGCTCTACCGTCAATGGGCGTACGAGACGTTCAGAGAGCACATCGGAGCCGACAACAAACACAACCGCAGTATCACCCGGTACCTCGGAGAAGAGATTGAAGCTCATCTCCACCGTTTCCCCCGGCTCGACGGTAACCGTCTTCCGAGGCTCTCCGTCCAAGCGTACCAGATCAGACTCCACACCGACAGTGACATCGTGGGTCTCCCTATCCATGTTGGTGACCATCACACCTGTAGTGATGGTGTCCCTGACCCTTATGCGCTCCGGGAGCAACGAGGTGACGTTTACAGGCTGCTGCACCCTGAGCTCTTCCTCCGCATAGCCAAAGCTTTCAGCCTTTGCCGCAACTGCGGTGCACCTGTAGGTGGTGAGTGAATCAGGGAGCGTAAAGACCGCCCGGGCAATGCCGTCCCTGTCGGTTATGAGAAAGGGTTCAAAGACCGCGGTAGGCACAAAGTTGCTCCGGGTTCCGGATTCTCCCTTTTGGTCACCTGCGTCTCCGTACTGGTCCCTCACTTCATAGGTGACCGGATCGATGAGGAGCGAACGGGAATCCGCACCGGTAACCGAAAGCGGAAACTTTGACTGCGAATAGAAGAACTCGAGCGGGTCCGGTACATGATAGTCGATGAGATCGACCACGCCCCGGTCCACCGCCATAAAGGTAATCTCTGCGCCGGAGACAGGCCGGCCGTTCTTCTCAGCACGCAGCACGACTTCCGCCTTTCCACCGGGCAGGTAGGTGATGCCGTCTGTTTCGATATCGACATCGATCCTGTAGGCCGATGTATCAACCGGGAGGACCGCCACACCGTAGTAGCCTTTTGGTTTGTCGAGATCCGGCGTAAAGTAGGTGTGGCTCGGTTCTCCTGTTCGCACCGAATACGAGGCAACCGAAACATACACGACGGGAATATACTCTTCCCGCACTGGAATCCCGATCACCCGGGCCGATCCCTCGAGATCGATCAGATACTCATCAAAAATCCCCTCACGCTCTACGGTTATCATGTAGCGGCCCTCGGGAAGCGGGCTCTTCACCAGGATATTCGCACTCTCTCCGGGAGTGAAAACCTCGCCGTCGGGCTGCAGATCTATCATATTGCTGTCACCGCCCCAGCGGATCCACTCCGCTCCGGTGGCGTAGAAATCAAGCTCCGTGACCGTCGCTCTGCCGGCCTGATCGGTGGTGCTCAACCGCACAAGGTAGAGCCCACCTCTTGAGGGCGTGAAGCTCACGCTTCCGGTGGGCTCACCAACAGGCACCTGCACCTCGTCCTCGAGCTCTTCGACCCGCTCGTACCTGGTGGTCACGGTTCCGGACACCCCCTGCTGCTGGGCAACCTTCCAGTCGACACGGTACAACCCGGCAGTCAACGCTCTCTCCCCTCCCGCGGCGTCGTAGGACTCGCCCTCCGGCTCAACCGTCGCCCAGGATACGGAGACCTCCTCTCCCTCGGAAACAAAGGTAGACCAGGCGCTCTGCACATCGGTCTCGATACGTCCTCCGATATAGAATGAGGCCGGGTGCACCATAACCTGCTTCCTGGCGGCAATTTCCTGGCGCCCGGCATCCTGTACGCGTGCCTCGAGCTGATACCTGTATGGCATACCCGACACGCCGTCGACCGTTGTCTGTTGCTCCGCGTAGTAGGTGCCCGCCGGGTTCAACTCAACCTCCTGCGAGCTCAAAAAATAGCGCTCATCCGATGATGACGGGCCAAAGGTGTAGGCTTCCCACTCCGGGCCCGGTGGCGAAAAGCGAGCGGCTTCTTTTGTCCAGTAGAGATCACACGGCGCGCCGGAGAGGTTTCCACCCGAAAGGTACTCTGCATGTACCTCGAGCTCGATGGTATCGCCTAAGTAGTAGACAAGATCAGGCCCGGAAATCTCAACCTCAAAATTGAGGTTTTCAAAGTAGGCTACCTGAAGATAGATTGTCCGCCGCTGCCCGTCCGGCCGCACATAGGAAAGAGCGTAATACCCCGGTTCGAGGGTTTGTGCGAGTCTAAAGGAGCCGTAAAACCCGCCTGTGGATGAGGTATACCCTTCGACAGTGTCAATCACCGATCCGCCGTAGCCCGAGTCTGAAAGCTCCGCGGTAAAACCGCCCTGGTAGGGCATGTATTCGCCGTAGCGCAGATCGAGGTCTATTCCTCTAAACCAGACCTTCTCCCCTGGTCGGTAGAGCCCTCTGTCTGTAAACAGGTAAGTCTCCATCCTCTGCTCTCCCGCGTGCAGAGGACCGCTTACGCTGTAAACACCCGAGCTGTAGGGGTCATGAGAGTTGTTAGGGATAAACTCCACGCTATCGAGACCGTATTTGGCCCGTATACGGAGATGGTCCTTCCACGCCCGTTCGTGGTCCTGGAAATGGCGGTTGTAATCACCGGGTTCAAGATCAAATGCAGCAATGCCGTTTTCATCGGTATCACTGCTGAGCTTTACCTCCTGGTCCCGCATCAACGACACTTCCGCCCCGCCGACCGGTTCACCCGAGGAAATGCTCGTGACGAGCACCAGTACGCGGTTGTATCCAGCGCGCGTCGTAATCGCGAGATCGGTAACCTGTACCTGCAAGTTGCGCCGTCCCCACGCAGGCCGCTTGCCGTTCTTGTCTTCCGGCTCAAAGTTCCAGGCAATCCCGACCGCCCCTTTGCCGTCTTCATTCAGCCAGGGATTGAGATCCACCACCTCAAAATGCCGGACATTCTTCTCCAATTCTGAAAAATCGTATGGAACAAGCTCATCAGATGGAAAGGTGCTGTAGGGATCGGTGATTCTGTCGATATTCCAGACGCCGTCAAAGACATTCTGGTACTCAAAAACTATCTTGTGCGGGAACTCCGCCTCGAGCATCTTTGATCCGGTATTGGGAAAATACGCATAGCTCTCCGCCGGCGGAACCTTGACCTTTACCGGTATCTCTTCTTCCAGGTTTCTGCCATATATGTCCTCTAACTCAGGGGCCAATACAATGGTGTAGGTCGATTCGGGTGGAAACGGAAGATCCGCTATCTTTACCTGGTTTCGCCAGACACTCACCGATTCCGGAGATATTTCGGCCTTTGGCATGGTTGCTATTCGGTTCTCAATTCCATCAGATTCAACCGGATGGGAAAACGTCAAAAAAACAGGGTAAGCGCTTCCCTCGGGACTCCTCGGAAAGGACCAGGAATAGGTATCGTAGTCGTAAAAACGAAAAGCGCTCAGCGTAGTAAATGAGAGCTTCTCGTCAGCGGGTGACCCGATATACTCTTCCTCTGATCTTGCGCCCTCGATGAGCGTAAGCTCCACTCTGGTCTGCTCCGGTATCTCTTCCTCTATTCTCAGCACGAGCGCCCGTTCGCGTAACTGTGGGGAAAGCTCGAGCCCCGCGGGGTAGCGTCTGTCAAAGGAGAACGGCGCAGGTCTGCCGTCAACAGTAACCTCGAGGTACGCCGTCACCACATCAGGATTCACCGGGTGGTTGAAGAGCACGGTGATGTTGGCGGCCGCCTCAGGCGGCACCTCACTCAAGACTACATCCGGGTCTTCCCCCGGAATGATCTTCTCTATAGAAAGCGGCTCCGTACGAAAGGTAAACATTCGCTCGCCGGTGAGCGGTTTGCCACCGAGAGATTGGACCGAATCAGAGACACTCACCGTATAACGGCGCTGGGGAATTACCTCCTCGCTTGCGTCAAACGAAAGAAGCCTCGTACCGTACCACCTGTACACACCTGAGAGCGGAGGGTCGATTGTGAGTACGCCGCTCTCGCCGGACGGCTCACCGAGTTTCGCTAAGGGGACAACCGGCTGTGAAAAGGTTACGTATATGGAAGGTTGTGTAACTTCTGCAGGAAGAAAATCAACGGGGCCGTAGCCGGTAATAGTGAAAGGCTCTTCATCTTCGTAGATCCGCCTTTCCTCAACAGCCGTTTCACCGGGCTCGAAATACTGTACCTGGTACACCGACAGGTCCGGCATTTCCGGCCGGGAGACGGCTTGGTCGCGCTCAATTGAAACAGTTTCCCCGTTTCTCCGCTCATCGGCAATCTCATCAGGAGACG
>CAZHXC010000104.1:0-1509 GCA_964536145.1 uncultured Spirochaetales bacterium
GGGCCGGCCGCTGTGCTCAGGTTTTTTGATTCTCCCGGGCTTTTTTTGCGTGCCGTTCCTCCGAATCCTGCTCAAAGTACTTGTTTACACAGTCAGGACAAAGCCCGTGACTGAAAGTAGTGTTGGTGTTGGCCGAAATATAGGACTCCACCTGATGCCAATATCCGTCGTCGTCACGGATTTTTTTGCATTCCGCACAAATCGGCAGTAATTCCTGGAGTGACCGTATTTCAGCCTGCGCCCGGCGCAACTTCTGGACGGTATCACTCATGTATCCAATTGCCACCCCTATCAAGGAGTAGAATATCGCACCCTGCAATGTAAGACTGACAAGAAAGTTGAACTGACCCATGAGAAGCATCAGACCGGCGTTGACCGCAACACCCGTCAAAGCGCACCAAAGCGCTGCCTTCCATCCCCATAACCAGGCAACAGGTACAACTACGAGAAAGAACGAAACCGCGAAAAAAGGATTCTCGATACTTCTATATGCGACGACGAAGCCGAAAGCGTACACGCAAACACATACCGTGACCATGAGCAATCGCGAAATGACGCTTTTGCTGCGGAAAAATCCGACAAGTGCGGAGCCGCCTTTTTGTCTGCCACATGATGCTGATTTGATAGTTTTGTCGTTGTCCTTCATGAATGAACTGCTTATCAGCGCACCGTCAGAAAAAGCCTACCACCTTTCCCGTCACCATTCAACCATATCTGCGGTTACTCTTACCAAAAACGCCGGCGATTTGACGCCCCACCCGGGTCGTGAGAAAATACTTTCAAGCAGATACAGGAGGTAGCCATGATTTCTTTGCTGGAGGTGGCGGAGCGCGCGCAGAAGGGGCCCAAAATGGCGGAAGACGCCTGGAATATGGGCATCTTCGAGAAGATGAATGAGCTTGTAAAACGATACGATATTTCCGTTCCAGCGGATTGTCCTTTTTTCAACGAGGACGACGAGATTGTCGAAAAGGTGTTCCAGGCCGCCGTAGACTATCTTGCCGAGCGGGGCGTGTACTGTATTTCCAACGGAAGGGTAATCAACTTCACTCGCGAGGAGGTGTTGGAGGCGATCAGGGAATCCCCCGCGGAAGTCCGGATAGGCGAAGGCCGCGATCAACGCATCATGCGTCAGCGGCGCATCGAAGAGCACGACGGACTCAATCATGTGCCGGCGCTCCATGCACCTTACAGTGAAGAACTTGCGCCTTTGGCTGTCAGAAACTACGCCGAAATCTCCACCGCGGACTACCTGGAAGGTTTCAATTTCACCCAGGTCGACGGCCGGGAAGTACTCGGGATGCCTTTAGAGGCGTACGCAGCCCGACGGGAGCTGGCCTGGCTACGCGAGGGAATACGCAAGGCCGGCAGGCAAGGTATGGCGGTTGCGTTTTATCCGATAAACACGCGGGCGGCGGTGCTGCTCGCACCGATGGACCCGGACTACGGCTTACGCCGGACCGACGGGATTCTTCTGATCGTTTTGCCGGATATCAAAGTAGAAACCGA
>CAZHXC010000104.1:1519-8629 GCA_964536145.1 uncultured Spirochaetales bacterium
CAATCGTGTACGGTGACTACGGCTGTTTTACCATTGGAGCGGGAACCGGCAGAGCCGGCGGGTTTTGCGGTGGAATCGAAGGCGCGATGATAGAATCGGTGGTGTGCGGCATGGCCGGATGGATATGCTACCGCAACGTGATAAACGGTGTGGGAGTGCGCCCTGTGGGGCCGCGTATCGCCACCAGCCTCCACGTGAATCCCGTTGCCAACTGGTCATCATCGGTTGTGTGCCAGGTATTCAATACGAAGTACCACACTATTCTCTACAGCGGTGGTTATTCACTCTCCGGGCCGGGTACGGAGACCGCGCTCGTTGAGCGCGCCCTCTTCTCGGTTGAAATTCCCATAAACGGCTGCAACGTAAGCTATCCACGTAAGGCGCAGGCCCAGGCCAACGCTGCGCAAACCCCCTTGGAGGCTGAGTTTGCGTGGGAAATAGCGCAGGCGGTCATGCAGATGAAGATGACCCGGTCACAGGCAAACACCCTCTACCGGAAAATGGCGGAATGGGCCGAAGGAAGGGAAGCTGAGCCGGCGATGGACGTGTGCGAATGCTACGATTGGGTAAATCATCGGCCTTCCACCGCTTATCGGGACAAATATATGCGCGTCAAGGACGACCTTTCGCGCATGGGCCTGTTGTTTGAGTAACGTCTTGGCGCGTCGCGGCGCGTGCCGGTATTTGCCTTGGCATCCGCCAAAACCCGAGTTACAATGAGCGGACAAACATCGACTTACAGAGGCATGAACAAAAAGACGATCTTACCGGGAGATAAGCTATGATCACGCTGTTGGATATTGCCGAACGGACCCAAAAGGGCCGGAAGATGCCGGAAGATGCCTGGAACATGAGCCTGTACCGGAAAATACAGGAGCTTGTAGAAAAGTACGAAATTCCAAAATACTCAGCGGACAAACCCTTTCTCAATCTCGATGATGAGCTACCTCTCCGCGCCTTTCAAGCCGGAGTGGACCTGATAGCCGAACACGGAGTCTACTGTATCACCACCGGTCGGGTAGTTGAACTTTCAAGAGAAGAAGTGCTGCAGGCCATCGCAGAGAGCCCGTCTGAAGTTACAATTGGCAGAGGGCCGGACACCAGGGTGATGAAGCAGCGGAAAATCGAAGGGAAAGAACCGCTCAACGTCTGCTCCGGGCACCACGCGCCGTTTACTGAAGAGTTAGGACCTCTCGTGGTAAAGAACTTCGCTCAGATCCCGCGGACTGATTTTATCGAAGGCTTCAACTTTGTGGAGGTTGACGGTCGGGAAGTACAGGGAATGCCGATGGAGGTGTACGCCACGCGCAGAGAAATAGGCTGGATGCGCGAGGGTGTTCGCAAAGCCGGCCGTCCCGGACTCTCTATCGTGCTCTATCCGATAAATACGCGTGCCGCGGCGCTTATGTCGGTACTCGAACCAATCGGCGGACTGCAGCGGGGCGACGGTATGCTGACATCGGTCCTTCCGGATGAAAAAATAGAACACGATCTTCTTGCCACGGCTATAGCGTCGCAGGAAAGCGGACTGTGGCGGATCAGCGGCAGTTTTTCAATGATGGGCGGCTTCTGCGGTGGTGAGGATGGCGCGATTGTGGAGGGAGTGGCCAAGGCGCTCACCGCGATGATCTGCTATCGGGTATACGTCAACTACACCGGAGTGGAGAATGTCAGGACCGTCAGCGCACTCACCATTCCGCTGCAACCGCTCAACTGGGCGCGTTCGGTGGTGAACCAGGCGCTGAACCGCTATTCGAATATCATCTGCATGGCTTGGATCATTCCCACTTCAGGACCAGGAACCGAAACCCACCTTCTCGAGACCTCGCTCCGTTCAATAGAAGCAGCCCTCAACGGAGCAAATCTCTACGCCCCGAGGCACTCGCGGGCGCAAATGAATGCCGGCCAAACCCCCGTTGAAGCCGAGCTCATGATTGAAGTAGCTGATGCAACGATGAAAAGCGGGATTGACAGAGGCCGGGCGAGCGAAATTCTCGGCAAGTTGGCAGAAGAGCTGAGCACGCGCAAACCGGAGACCGGGCATACGATTCAGGAGTGTTACGATCTGGTGAATCACAGACCGAGTCCTGAGTTCCACAACATATATATGAAAGTGAAGAATGACTTGAGCAAACTTGGATTGGATTTTTAGGAGGAGAAGGCATGGCAAGCGAATCTGAAACAAAGCAGGCGTTTGAAGCACTGCGAGCGGCCATTATCGAGTACAACAGCGAAGCCGCCGTAAAGGCGGCCGAAGACATCGTGGCGAAGGAGATCGATCCGCTCAAAGCCATTGATGTAATCCGGGACAGTTCCGGAGTCATTGCCGAGAAATTCGACTGCGGGGAGTATTTTCTGCCGCACCTTGTGATGGCAGGCGAGGCCATGTCAGCCGCGAGTGAAGTATTGGAGAAGGCCCTCCCGCAGAAGTCGCTCGAAGAGAAGAAGGTTGTGGTAATAGGGACTGTGGAAGCCGACATGCACTCGGTTGGAAAAAACATCGTTGCCATGATGCTCAGAACCAGCGGATTCGAAGTGCATGACATGGGTGTTGATGTGAAATCCGGCAGTTTTGTCTCCCGTGCACGGGACACAAACGCAGACATCATCGCACTCTCGTCGCTCATGACCACCACCCGGCCGTATCAGCGGGAAGTAATCGAAGAGCTCGAGTCTTTGAGCATTCGTGACAATTTTGAAGTGATCGTTGGCGGCGGTTCAGTCACCAAAGAGTGGGCTGACCAAATTGGCGCCGATGGCCACGGCAAGGATGCGGTCGAAGCGGTAGAAACCGCGAGAAAACTGACGGGGCAGTCCTGACGCAAGGGCCGTGCTTTGCCGGCCGGTGAGCGCTTCGAGGGCGCGTCGTTGGGCGGGCGCTATTGGTCCTCGACCATCAAGTTGGAGGAAAACCGATGCTGAGTCTTCTCGATATTGCAGAACGCATTCAAAAGGGCACAAAAATGGAAGAGAATGCCTGGAACATGGCTCTCTTCTCAACAATGAACGAGCTCACGGAGAAGTACAACCTCAAATACCCCGGTGAGGCGATGTTCAACACCGATGACGCGGTTGCGGACGCCGCGTTCCAGGCCGCAATAGATTTTCTGACACAGATGGGAGTGTATTGCACCAGCACCGGGAGAGTGATTCAGTTCACAGAGAAGGAGGTGCTTGATACCGTCAAGGCGATGCCTCGTGAAGTGACCATCGGTGAAGGCAAAGACGCGAGAGTGTTGAAGCAACGTTCCATCGAGGAGAGGGAGGCGCTCAACCACTGTCCCGGACACCACGCGCCTTTTACAGAAGATGTAGCGCCTCTCGTGGTGCGTAACTTCGCCGAGATACCCACCTGTGATTATCTGGAGGGGTTCAACTTCCCGGTGGTGGACGGCCGGGAGATCTTTGGTATGCCCATGGAGGTGTATGCGGGGAAGAGGGAAGCCGCATGGATGCGCCAGGGAGTGGCCAAGGCCGGACGACCCGGCCTGGCAATCGCCTACTACCCAATAAACACCCGGGCGCCTGACCTCATTGCACCAATCGATCCTGAAAACGGCCTCAGACCCAGTGACGGTATACTGCTCTCCGTCCTCCCGGACATCAAGGTGGAGCAGGATTACGTCACCGCCGCAATCGTGTGGGACGAATACGGGGGATTCAAGCTAAACGGGGGAGCGGGAGGCTCAGTGGGCGGTTTCGCCGGCGGTCTCGGTGGCGCCATCATAGAGGGTATAGTGCGCGTACTGACCGGTTGGCTGGTATACAGAGATATCGCGTGCTGGGGCGGCGTTGGACTCGGCTCCACGGTTGCCTCGGCCGGGACTATTCCGGTTGACCGGACGGCGATTTGGGGCACCTCAATCTGGGCCCAGGCGCTCCTCCGTAATACCAACTACATACTTTTCAACCACACAAACGGTGGTTATTGCGGTCCGGGAAACGAAAGTCATCTCCTCGAAGTGGCATTCAGGTCGGTAGAAACTCCGATCAACGGTACCAACGTCCACATCACCAGGCAGTTCCGCGCAAAGATGAACGCAAGCCAGTCACCCTTAGACGCCGAATGGTCATATGAGGTGGCGGAGGCAGTCATGAAATCCGGAATGGACCGGCAGCAAGCCGGCGATCTTGTTCTTAGAATATTCGACGAGCTGAAGGACAAACCTGTGATAGCTCCATACAACGATATCCGTGAGTTCTACGATCTCGTACATCACAAACCGTTGCCGGATTTCGAAAAAGCATACATGAACGTAAAGGAGAAAGTAAGCAGCTTTGGGCTGAGCTTTGACTGATCCCCTGCCGGCCGGATGACTGCTCATGAAACAAGGACAATGGAGGGCCAAAACATGGCAAAAGGGCTTCAATTCACATTTCAAATTCCCACCGATATCAATTTTGGTATTGGCTCACTGGAAACCATCGGAACCCACGCAAAACAGATCGGCTTCAAACACCCGCTGTTTGTGACCGACAGCGTGATCGGCAAGAGCGACGGTGTAAAACGCGCGTTGGAACTGCTCAAAAAGGAGGGAGTCAACGCTGTGGTGTGGGACGAAATAACCATTGTGTCAGGCTTAAGGCAATACCGAGCCGAAAACTGCGACGGATTTGTGGCATTTGGCGGGGGAAGCTCGATGGATACGGCCAAAAACATCGGTATTCTCGCAGAGGCCGGAGACGATGATCCGAATCCGTACATGCGCGGCGGCGGCAAGCAGCCGGTGGGCTGCCCACCGATTATAGCGGTTCCAACATCCGCCGGAACCGGATCGGAAGTTACTTCAGTAGGTGTCTTCACCAGCTCGAAAACCGGTCATAAAATGGGTGTCAAACATCCATCCATGTTTGCAAAAGTGGCAATTTGCGATCCTTCTCTCATGGTAACGATGCCGCCGAACGTGACGCTGGCAACCGGGATAGACGCCCTCTCCCACGCAACCGAATGCTTTACAAAGGTGAGGGAGCACCCTTTTTCAGACACATTGGCGCTCCAGGCAATCAAATTGATCGTGCAACATCTCAAGAAAGCCGTAGACTCAGGCGAAGATTTGCAGGCAAGAGAGGGTATGGCATTGGCCGCCACTATGGCGGGTACGGCGTTTGAAGTCGGCGGTCTGCAGTTCCACTCATTCGCTCAGGCTATCGGCGCCAAGTACCACTCACCCCACGGCATGACCTGTGGTGTCGCGTTGCGCGGGGGACTCAGGTACATACTGCCCCAGGCCACCTCTAAACTGGCACGACTCGCCTGGGCGTTTGATATCGACACGAGGGGAATGAGCGAAGAAGAAGCGGCAAAAAGCGCCGTAGACGCCGCGACGGCGTTTATTACCGATGTAGGCATACCAGGGGTTACAGAAGCCACCGGTGCAACCCGCGAGGATATTCCGTGGCTGGCCCAGGAGACGGTAACCACCAGCGCCGTTCGCTGGTCAATCGAGGACGCTACCGCCATGTGGGAAGAGATCTTCAAGGATTGATCTCCTCGGACCGCGAAACGGTGACACGGCGGCAAAATCGCGACCGTGCCATGCCGGCTAATTCGTGTGAGCGAACCGAAGGAATCGCCCGTGCCTGATTTTTCATGGCACACAAGCCAAATGTTTTCCCAAATTACAGAATCAAAGCACATCCAATTTGACATCCGTTCTCTCGACCCCGACAAATACTCCTTTCCCTACCACTTCCACAGGAAGGCAGAGGAGCTTTTCTACGTCATTTCGGGCGAGTCTACGCTGAGAACTCCGGAAGGTTTTACCAAGGTGGAATCCGGTGATCTTGTATTTTTTGAGGAAGGGGAATCTTCAGCTCACCAGCTTTACAATCACTCAGCTGAGGCATGTGTCTTTCTCGATATCCGTACAACACCGGAAATTGACATCTGCGAATATCCTGATTCGGGCAAGATAAATATTATCCCCGGCTAATGTGCCCATAACCCCGGGCCGAAGGCCACACTATTTGAAGCGACAAGCGCCTGCAAAGCAGGCGCTTGGGGGTTACGCCCCGCAGCGGGCTTACGGTGCTGCTGCAGGGCCAATTCAGATTGTCCCGCAACGTTAATCCCTCTGAATCGAGACATAGAGGTTGCGGGACGGCCTCAATTTCACTGTTTCATAGCTTACGAAAAGCCCGTCCGTGAAATCGCACCCGAACGAAGCCTTTTCTTGACTTGTCTTGTCATAAATGATATCGTAATTTATTACATATTGTATCATATTTATTGATGTGCCACGAAAAGGAGAAAACTGATGAAAAGAACCCTACTACTTGCCGTTATCGTCCTTGCGATCACCGGGATCCCGGTGGTTGCTCAGTCCGGCTACATGCCGGGACAAACTGCGGAGGCTTACGCCTATACCCATGGCGGGTATGTCGGTAGAGCAACCGTTGAAGTGCTCTCCGACGGCTCGCTCGATGTCGAAATCGACGAAGCTTTCCTGCCTCACACACTCGCTATAGTCGATATGGATTCGGCCGAATGGTCACGGGCCAACACCGCATACTACCTCAGCCGCGGCAACGAAGTGCGGGTTGCAAAGTATGTTGAATACGATGGAACAATTTACGTCGGTTCCACGGTTGGTGCAAGTTTGACCTATGTCGAAGCGGGTGACAGCGGAGAACCTGTTGGCGGCCAGGACCTCGAGCTCTTGATCCTTCAAAATCAGGAAACCATGGCCGCATATTATGAAAACATCCGGAGCGGTCGTTTCAAGGTTCTCACAGCCTTTCGAGCTACCCCAAACACGGTTACGGAAACCGGATACGGCGGCGTCACAAAGGCAAGCTCCCCCGGATACTGGAATTTTGGCCAAACATGGCAGGGAAATATCGACGCTATCGAGGAATTCATCGAAGAGTACGGCGCGGAGTTCTCGAGATCAGAGATGGAGCGTGCAGAAGAAGCAAACGCGGACGGCCTCAAGCTCTGGTCCGTGGCGGACACCGTTTCGGGCGCTACCAACTCCGATTTCCCGCAATATTTTCAGCTGGTACAGGCAGCGGTAGGAAAGCTCAAAATGAGATAAGGACACAGCGAAAAACCCAAATTTCGGAGGGACACCAAGAACGTAAGTCATTACACGATAGGGGTTTTTCGTA
>CAZHXC010000105.1:0-8550 GCA_964536145.1 uncultured Spirochaetales bacterium
CGGAGGCCGGCGTTGTTGAGCAAACTGCCTCAATCAATATGGAAGGTACAACGGTAGCACCAACGCTGTACGTGAGTTCCGACGGTGAGCTGCTTCTTTTTGCTACCCAGGAAGTGAGCACTCAGGACACGGCCGGCAGGGTGATTCAAACCACGGCAATCGTGTACAGCCGCTCGGCAGATGGAAATCAATGGGCTCCGGTACAGCTCTTTGTAGGAGATGAAGCGGTACGGATCACGCTACACTTTCTACCCCGTCATACCGCCTTTGCCGGACGGGACTACGTTGTGTTTCAGGCCTGGATCGCCGACCCCGAGCTCAACAGACAGAGCAATCAACTTTATCTGAAGATAAGTGACGACGGCGGGCAAACCTGGACCCCTGCGGTAAGGCTCACCGATTTCAGCGAATTTGTGGATCAAACCAGGCGTATCCCCGGCGCTTTCAATAATGAGAACCCATTTCTCCACGCGTTAGACGACAAAATTATCATAACCTGGGAGCGGAGGATCGATTCACCACGTCCGCAGATCTATTATGGAGAACTCAACAGCGAAGGGGAGTTTATTACCAATCCGGAGTCGGTTACTCAGAGCGTGAGATCTCACCGGGCGCCAAAGGCGTTCGAGTATCAGGGGCGTACCTACCTGCTCTGGTTTGACAACCGCGCCGGTGAGGAGCATGTGATTCTCGCGGAAAAACGGGGAGTAGTGTGGAATGACTACGATTTGAGCGCCGGTGTGGAGGGGCTGAGCCAATTTGCCGCGCCCTATCAACTGGAAGATAAGCTGTATATCCTGTGGGAAAACAGAAGGAACGGCGAGTCATCGATTGTCGTCTTGGGTCCCGATAATTTTGCGCCGTCACCTCGAATTACCGCACTCAACTTCGAGCCGGGAGAGCGGTATGCTCAGGACACCTATGCTGTATCATGGAATCTCCCGTCGGACTCGTCGAGGATAGAGGGATTTGCCGCACTCTGGTCACAGGACCCTGACGATACACCCGAACAGGAGGTGATGTTCGGTATCAACGACCGCTATTTTGAAAACGAGCTCGATGCCGACGGTACGTGGTACGTTCACATAGCGGCAAAGGACAGGGCGGGCAACTGGTCCGAACCCTCGCGGGTGTCCGTATTCAGGGACACGACGCCGCCGGGCGGTGTGGCTTTTGCAGAACCGGAACTCGATGAGGCGGGATTTCTCATATCGAACAGCTACACCTTCCGGTGGGACGACCCGCCGGATGACGATGTTGCCGGATACAGCTACAGGTTCCAGCTTCTTTATTCTGACCTTCAAACCCGAAACTTCACTCCCGTTTCCATCGTCGAACCTGCCGCCGGCATCAATCTCGAGGAACCGAGGGTGAGCATTTCCAACCGTGACAACGGGCTGTGGGCGTTGAGCGTTGCCGCCATCGATAGGGTTGGTAACGAAGGTGAGCCGGAAACACTCTTTTTCAGGCTCAACAAGTACATTCCGGTGACCTATATCACTTCGGTGGGCACTACCGAGGATGATCTGGGCAGGCTCGATGTAACGATAGTGGGACGGGGCTTTTCCGCCGGAGGGAACGTCAGCCGAATAATAGTCGATGCCGACAGAGAGGGTCCGCCCTGGGATTATGTCTATTCTGTCAACACAGGATCGTATCAGGTAGTGGATGACAGGACTATACGCGGACCCGTGCTCGAAGGGCTCCCGGAAGGCGATTACTGGGTTGGCGTGGATCACCCGGCACGAGGAATCCACTTTGCACCGAGGTTTGTGGCAATTCAACCGTCCGGAAAGGTCAAGTTTGGCGACTTTGATTTTCGTATGCCTGTAAGACTATCGCTAAAGGCGGGTAGCCGATATACCGTATCCTTTAGCCTGATTACCGCCATTGCGATCACCGCATTCTTGGGATTTCTCGTGCTTTTCTCGGTGCAGCGGGTAGCCGTCATCACCCGTGAGGGGCGCATGCTCCAATTAGAGGTTAAGAAATTACTCACAGAACAGCTGCCTGAACAGCAGCGATTGCAGAGGATAGATCAGATGAAAAAGAAGGGATTTGGCCTACGTCTCAAGTTTTCTTTTGTGACGATTATGCTTGTTATCGCCACCGTATTACTTGTCGCCTTCCCACTGACGATACTCATGACCGGCACACAGGAACAGCTTCTTGCCGAAGGTCTCGAGGACAAGGCCGGAGTAATGCTCGAGAGTGCGGCCTCCGGTGCCCGGACGTATTTGCCCGATGCCGCAGATCAGGCGCTTCAGCTTGTGCTGCTCCCGCGGCTGACCGAGGGTGTAGACGAGACCTCCTATCTCACTATTACCGGTGAAGGTTTGGAGGAAGCTCCTGGTTACGATTACGTGTGGGCGACGAATGATCCGGCCATCGGTCAGAAAATTAACACTCCGGAGCTCGAGCTCGGCAGGTCACGGATTGATGATGAAATCTCCCCGCTCATAGAACAACTGGCTGCCGAAATCGAAAGAGAAGCCGCAGAACGTGTAGGCGAACTGAGAGAGGAGGTGAGTCAGCTTCAATCGGAATCCCTGGAGATAACCCTGAGGTCTGAAACCGGGATCCTGAGCGATGAGGAGCAGGCGCAGATTGACGCCCTTGGTGATCAAATAAAGCAGCGGCGTGATATCATAACAAACGAGCTTCTCGAGGTGGGTGACAGAGTACTCACGTATCCGGAGTACAGCGTCCAGGAACTGTCGAGAGAGAATACGAATTACATTTTCTATAAGCCGGTTGTGTATATGCAACAGAATGATAACCGTTATTTCCACGGCGTGGTTCGTTTAGGCGTATCGACGGTCAAGATACTCAATCAGATAGACAGCGCAACGCGGAGCCTGCTCATCGCCACCGGTATTATCGCTCTCATAGCGATTGGTATCGGTATCGCCAGTGCGCTTATTCTCTCCTCTATTATCATCCGGCCGATCAGAAAGCTTGTGCGCGGAGTTGAGGTTATCCGCGATACCGAGGACAAGGAAGAGTTGAAGGGCCACGTCATCGATATCAAGACGCGTGATGAAATCGCGGCCCTCGCGGATACGGTGAATCAGATGACTGTTGGACTTGCAGCGGCGGCGGCGGCAAACAAGGACCTCATTCTTGGTAAGGATACCCAGAAGATGTTTACCCCGCTCATTCTTGCGCCTGACGGCAAGCGGAAACTCACTACCGCTGAAGAGGGTAACGAGAATGTTGAGTTTTTTGGCTACTATGAAGGCGCAAAGGGCGTTTCCGGTGATTATTTCGACTTTACCAGGCTCGATGATAAACACTATGCCATAATCAAGTGCGACGTGGCGGGCAAAGGGGTGCCGGCCTCACTCATCATGGTAGAGGTGGCGACAATTTTTCTCGATTACTTTAGAAACTGGACATTGAAGAACGAAGGCATCCACCTTGAAAGGCTGGTTTACAGGATCAACGATCTCGTCGAACAGCGCGGGTTCCAGGGCCGATTTGCCGCTTTATTGGTTGTCATTATGAACATCGAGACCGGCGCCACCTATTTCTGCAACGCCGGTGATAAATTTGTACATATTTATAACGCACAGACCGGGAAAACTGAATCAAAATCCTTGCCCGAAGCTCCCGCAACCGGGGTGTTTCCTTCGGATATGGTTGAAATGGGCGCCGGTTTTCAGCAGGTTCCGCACATGATGCAACATGGAGACTGTCTGCTTCTTTTCACCGACGGTGTTGAAGAGGACAAGCGTTACTTTAGAGATGAACAGTTTCAGGTAATCACCTGCGAGGAAACCGATGTTGATGAAGACGGCCGTCACGGCAACCACGGGGTGGGTGAAGACAGCGAAGAGTTCGGTATCCCCCGCATCTACGCGCTCGTGGAGGCGGTGATGAACCGGGGCACATTCAAGCTCGAGAAATATCATAACCCGATACCCAACGAGCAACTCAACTTTGATTTTTCGAGCTGTGATGGAACTGTCAAAGAGGTGGTGCTTGCCATGGCGGCCCTGGACAAAGTATTTAGACTCAATCCGGATCCTTCGGCGGGTCCCGGAAATAGAATTCGGGTTGACGTGAACATCGACGCGTTTCTCAAGGAACATTTTCTCGAGTACGCACAGTATTTCCGGTCACCTGTGCCGGACGAGGAGTATCCCGAGTATATCTACTACACTCACCTGAAGGAAGATGAGCAGTACGATGATCTCACAATCCTTGGCGTCCGGAAAGTGTAATGGAGCAAGATCCGATGGCTTCGTGTCTCGCCACCGTCTCGCCCATGTTTAGCTGCCCGCAGCACTTCCCGACCGGGACGGAATGTACTACAATCTTTACATTGCTTTGCAAAAACTGCCGGAGCGTTTTACTATGAAAGATCCCCAGTTTTACTGTGAGAATTGCGGCAATTCTGTTTCGCTCAGAGCCGATAGCTGCCCGACCTGTGGCCGGCGGTTTGAAGCCGTCAAATGTCCGGAATGCGGTTTTTCCGGGAAGGCAGCGCTGTTTTCTGACGGGTGTCCTTCCTGCGGATACCTGAGTTCGCTCACCTCGATTTCCGGCGAATCGCTGCCGGGGCTGGATGAAGCAGGTTCGGGAAGCAAGGCGGGTGGATCCGGCGGAAGAAGACCGCGTCAGGCAGAAGCCAAACAGGCGTTACCGCCCTGGGCTTACACAGCCATAACGCTGGGTCTTATCGGGTTTCTTATTTTTCTGTTTGTCACGTACCTGACCATGGATTGAAAGGAGGTTCCCTTAACAGAGGATGGCCGGTAAAAACGATGTGCTCGCACTTCTCAGGGCTTTTGCGTTACGCCGCAAAAGCCGGATTATCGGCTTTGCCGATTTTGTATCCTTTGCTCAGAAGTACAGTGAGCAAAAAAAGACCGAGGTTCCAACTCTCGCGACTTTGACGACCGATACCGAAATCCAGCTTTCCACACATCTCGAGGATTTGGCTGAAGAAAAGCGATGCACTCTGGTTTACGATGAGGGAAAAATCGGTTCGGTGGTTTATCCGGAGTTCTTTTGTGAGCTCATCAAACGAAAGTATAAGGAGATTGCTGACGATCCCGAGATTTCTTTTCCCAATCAGCAAACTCTCGATCTGAAGATCCCTCCGGAGAACATTCAAAGCGTCGACATAAAATCTGATTTCGTAAATCTCCTCGGCGACAGGGAGAAAGGAGAGTCCAACCTCCTTCAGCTTTTGTTTCCGGAGGGAATAAATCCGGTTATTGTACCTTCGGATCTCCTCGCGAACACTCTGCTTGGACTCAGCGTGGAGAAGGTCAGGCTGTATCTCAACACACAGCGGAATGCCTTCTATATGCTGAGCAAGCTACGGGGAGTCTTCCGTACAAAAGAGCAGATCGTTAAGGACATGATCAACAATGTGGTTTCAGGTCGTAGCCAGGCTCTCGAGACGATACACAATCCCACGGAGTTTTCGTTCATGTTTTGGACGCATCTGGCGAATGCGATAATCCGGGAATATCGGGAAAAGACAAACAAGCTCGACCGGGAACACGCGTACTGTCAGGCGGCATATCTGCTCGGTTTTTATAACGTCTATTTCAAAGGGCGGGTACAGAAAGAGAAAGACAGCGAAGCCGCGCTCAAGATGCTTGACAGACGGCTGCGGCAGGCTCCTTACTATTTCACGGTAACGGACATCGGCAACTTCAAGGACAACCAGGGATTGCTCCTGAGCAGGAAGTGTTCGACCGAGCAGATGCATCAATACCTCGAGAAAAAAACCAAACCCGCCGATGCCGCGTCATTGCCGGAGATTTTCAGACTCAGGGCTAACGACAAGAAAGAATACTACGTTGCAGGGGAAGTACTGCTCCCCCTTACTGCAAAGAAGATCCAGGATGCATCAAGCGAGTACAGGAAAGTTATCAAAGATGAGTGGGCGGGGCAGCTCGCGGCGCTAAAAAAGAGCCGGGAGATGAAGAGTGATGAGGTTTTTGCCGCCAAACTCGAACGTCGGGTCAAAAATGAAGATCCCCTTCTTGGCGCGCTCTTAAGCTATGAGATGCTCTTCCTCACGTTACAGGATTCCAAGCCGCGTTATGACGTTGCACAGGAAATCGGCCGGATACTCAATACTTCGGCAAACAAGCTTGTTCCGATGGATGAGCTTCTCCGTCTCAATAGGCGAGAAATTCTCGCCCAGGCAAAGATGAGCTTACCGATTTGGAAAACCATACCGGGGATAAACAGGTTCTTTGGTTTCCTGAAGAAGTTTCTGTCAGGTGCACAGTTGAGGTCGCCTGCAAAACCGAGGAAGAAGGCCCGTCCGGCGGAAAGCGCCGGTTCCTCGGGTACCAAGCTTCTGGGCGCCGAGGGAGAGCCCCCGCAGACAAGGCCGGCGCAGAGACAGACCGAACCCGCCCGGGAGCAGCCGGTGAGCGCTCGTGCGAGGGCGCAGGCGTTGCAGAAGGCGATGGCCGGGCTCAAGCTGCAGTTTGTGGGCAACGCTTCCCTCGATGAGAGCATGGATGAGCTTATCGAAAGATGGAATCCGCTCTTTGATCCCCAGGCGAAGGCCAACCTGGTGGAAGACGTCAACTCCCTCGTGAGAGATTTCCTGAGAAAACTGAAGCGCGGATTTCTCGTTAAGCCCCCGGATGCCCCGCGGATCAGGAATATGGCAGAGAGCCTCGCCGCCAACCATGCTTTTGACCAGATCAAAAAGAGGGAAGCGCTCCAGCGTTACATCGAGTTGTATATGATCAAGGTTCTCGGCGGGAAATAAGACCGGACTTGAAGTTTTCCATACTGCGGTGATGCCTGAAATAAAACAGAGTATCGACGAATAATCGATTGAGAAACGGGTCTTGAGCAAACCAAAACAGATGCGACGCGCATGCGCAATCACTCGAGCCGAATCTAGGTATACCTTCACCTCCGGCGCCGGCGATACTGTGCGCCAGTTCGCATTCGAGATCGAGATCGGTGTGTATCGGATATGCGCGTACCCAATCCGCAGCCGCTGAAAGGTAGTCTATATGCCACCGGCTTGTTTTACGCTTAGCCGAATGGCGGCGTACCCTTGCAGAGAGGGTTCTCTTTGCAGAACCGATGTACACATACCAGCCACCCAGGTAAAAGATTTCACCAAGAGCGCCGGTTGCGACGCGTTTGTCGGCGCCCAAAAACAGCACGATGAGATAGACGCCCGTGTCTTCCTCCACAAGCCGGACCGGTTCAAAACTGATGGGTACATCCGGATTGGCAAGGCGGGCAATGCCGTCACGTGTGACCGATATGCTGCATGCGGTTACGAGGAGCCGATCTTTTGCCTGTGCGAGCGCCCGGGAGAACTCAGGGTCAGTGTGGATATTCGGCATGAAAACCCTCGCGGATGGGGAGCCGATCACGAAAAGCACCATGCCGCCCGCGATTTCCTTTGTTCCGACCAGCTGCGAAAGTTCCCTGACGTGCCTGGCGGCGCGGCTTGATGGAGCATCGGGAAACATCGCTACCCCGTGCTCGCAGAGCGTGCATGACTTCACCTCCACGAGTACCGTGCCCTTCCTACTCCGTGCGGCAAAGTCAAATCTGGAAGAACCGTGTGAGGCCTCACGGCGAAATGTCACCTGGTTATCGAATAATGATGGCAGAACCAGGTTGGAAGCAACGGCGTTTGTTCTCGTCGAATGGAGTGCGATAATCTCGCCGCGGTGAACGGCGGCAACAAAGGTGTACCCGGTTGACCGCGATGAGGATGTCGCTCTTTCGAGGAGGACCGTCGTACCGGGAAGGAGGATTTCCTGCATCCTTCCGGGATTTGGGCAGTGGGCCCTGAGTGTCCGGGAGCCTGATCTGACGATGATTTCAAACCGGTTTGGGCGGCTTACAAAGGCTCCAATCACGTCCGGGGAGAATACCTTATACGATGAGCCGAATTCTGTTGAACTAGCCACAAGTGTAGCTCAAACACCGTGGCTCAGGCAAAGAGTTCCCGCAGCTCGTCAGCGTATTTGTCGGCGATGACGCTCCTGCGAACCTTCAACGTATGCGTCAACTCTTTCCCAACCTCAAAGGGTTCGGAAAGCAGTCTAAATCTGAATATCCGCTCGAAAGGCTTGAATCCGTTCTTTGCGTTGATCAGCCCCTGGATTTCAGCATGAAACAGCTCCTGAACCTCGATATTATCGAGTAAATCCCGTTTTTCCAGATAGCTGATATTGTGCTCTTTTACAAACCCATTGAGGTATTCCTCGCTGGGGACGATCAGCGCGGCGAGAAACTTCTGATCCTGCCCGGCAATCATTACCTGGTCAATCGCTTCCGAGGTTTTTAGCGTGTCTTCAATGGGTGTGGGTTCGATATTCTCACCGCCCAAGAGCACGATGGTTTCCTTCGCACGCCCGATTATCTTCAGGTGATTGCGATGTGTCATTATGACAATATCCCCTGTATCGAGCCAACCGTCCTTGAGAACCGCATCGGTCGCTTTTTTTCGCTTGTAGTAGCCCTTCATAACCTGGTCGCTCTTGACGTACAACACGCCTTTTTCACCGGGTGGCAGCACCTCCATATTATCGCCCA
>CAZHXC010000106.1:0-3627 GCA_964536145.1 uncultured Spirochaetales bacterium
TCACCGGTTGTGGTGTCCGGATTTGTCTACGCCCTGCCGGTCCAGGAGGCCTTCGAGCTGAGCTCGGAAGTCCAGGACGCCTTCTGGTTCACCGTCGCCGACCTGGTCGATTTGAAGCGCCACACGCCATATCGCATTCTCCATAGAGGGGCGGAGCGATCGGTACCCGCCATCGACCTTCTAGGACCTCAGAGACCGATACTGTGGGGCTTGACCTATCGGTTTGTGGCGCAACTCTTACGGCTGCTCGGCCACGAGATTCCCGGCGGCCCGCCCGTGGGGTAAGAGTTGAGCACCTTTCGGTGGGCTCCATGTGACAAGGTCATTGTACGTTGTTATTATACATAGGGAAGTCAAATGGAACGAAAGTTTACTCTCGAATATTGGAGAGACGATGGTTGGTATGTCGGCAGGCTAAAGGAAGTACCGGGTGTGTTCAGCCAGGGTGCCGATTTGTCCGAGCTTGAAGAGAATATAGCGGACGCATACCGGATGGTTTTGGCTGACAATGAGCCTATAGAACCTGAAACCGATGTCCAGGAAAAAGACTTCATCGTCCACATGTGAAAAGAAATCAGCTGATCAAGCAACTTGTAAGATACGGCTGCTATCTGAAACGGCACGGCAGCCGTCACGACATCTATATGAACCCGCATAACGGAAAAATCAGTCCGGTTCCTCGTCACCCGGAAATAAAAGAATCTCTTTGTCGTCTAATCAAAAAGCAGTTGGGCATAACATCGGAATAGTCACGCGACGGGCGCCGGTTACCGCCGCCGGCGTTGGCCGGCGGCGGCGTACAATTCCTACTCGATCCCGTACTGCTGGAGAAAATCCGCGGGAATCTCCGCTGTCTTTTTGCAGACTACCGCAAAGTAATAAAGCGGCGATCCCTCTATCGAGTGTCTGTGCCAGTACCGCTCGAGGTGATGTATGTCCATGTACTCGGAAAAGATGAGCTCTCTGATCATCCGCGAGAAACCGGTGTTATCGGTGTTGTCAAGAAACGTTTCCTTGATATTGAAAGCGAGCCAACCTTCGGCATCGATAGCGCGCATCGCTTCGAGAAATGCCTTTGGCGGTATATCACCAAAGCCCAGGGCGGCGACGGAGACCAGACAATCGAAGGACCATGATTGCAGCGTTTTGTGCTCTTCTTCGCTGAGATCGCAGCAATCCATCACGTAATAGGCGTCATACACCCAGGAACGGTCGCGTTCAGCCGCTTCCTTTGCTTCCGGAATGATATCCAGCCCAACCATTCGCGACACGCCAAATTGCTTCAACACTTCGCCCATAATGCCGTTGCCGGCGCCCAGGTCCAATACCCGCAGCTCCGAAAAATGCTGTTGATTTTCCACAACCGCCTGTTTGAATATCTCGGCAACCTTTTTGGGAGATTGGCATTTGAGCCGCTGATAAAAAATCTGCTCGTAAAGCCCCGGGTGGCTGTAAATCTCATCGTAATCGTGAAATCTGATCCGTTTCTTTTCCCCGCCTTCGTTCAGATAGAAGAACGCCTTGTCCTGATCGAGGCCGTCTGTGTTTGTTGGGGGAAACTGGATTGTGTACGGTTTGTCCATACTAAACTCCTTTTCATCGTTTTAGCGCCGGCATGATGCTTCGCGTAGGTTTACACACCGCGCTGCACAACTGTGGTCGCACGTAGGTGTACGCGCCGTCGCGTATAACGCTACGCGCAATTCTTACACTTCTAGCAAAAGTACCAATGATGTTTTGTTTGACGCTAATGAGGGTTGAATTGAATGTCAGGTCGTTTCTTTTTCATACTTTACCGGACGCTTCAATCGTAGAATATTGGGTAACATCCGTCAAGGTGTTGCGCGTCAATAGCGCCAATCGCGCCGGGCAAGCCGGCATCCCGGCAAGCTGCCGGATTATGGCGAGAACGTGATGACTTAGCCGATTTCAGCCTATTGCGGCGATCTTGGGACCGGTCAAAGTAACATGGCAAAATCTCTATTGGTTGATACCGATGTGATGGTGGACTTCCTCAAGGGATATCCGAAAGCCGTCACACTCGTGCGGAAGTACGCAGCGACTATCATTCTCTCCAGCATAGTTGCGGCCAAGATTGAACATGCCGAGCTAAAAACACTCAATGTAAGACACTACCCGATGATCCGCGGGCTTAAGAGCGCATACAAGAAGGGTTAGAAGCCGCAGGCAAACGCCGCCAGGCGCCCTCGCGACCGCAAGAAATCCAATAACTCCGGCCGGTTTCCGACAGGAAACCGCAAAGCTCCCAATCATTAGCTTCGCAAATTTGCACTCCGCCGCGCGTCTTTTGTATTATGTACGAGGGGGAAGGAAAGTGCCTGATAAAGACGATCTGAAGCGTGGTACAGATTCTGATATTCTGGAAAAACAGGATGAAGAGATAAAAGAGCCTGAGATGTGGAATGTAGTTCTGCACAACGATAACTACACTACAAAGGCCTTTGTCGTAGAGGTCCTGTCCACCGTGTTTCAACTCTCGGCTATCGAGGCTACAAAACTCATGCTCTTTGTGCACCGCAACGGTAAGGGAGTTGCCGGTACGTACACATGGGATATCGCCCAGTCGAAGATTTCTCGGGTGCACGCCATGGCCAAGCGCAGAGATTTCCCTCTCAAGTGTTCGCTTGATAAGGCGTAGGTGTGGTTCACACTTCCCACACATTCCATCCGTCAACCGCCTCGGCTATGCCGGATACCGTGAACGCGGCCCTCGTGTTGCAGGCAACATAACAGCGGGAGACATGCTTTTTGCCGTACATTTCGACGAATTTTCTTATTCCCGTAACGTCCTTATCCCCGGGTTTTTCTTTCCACTTTATTTCCACCGGTGTCAGCTTACCGTTCACATCGATTATGAGGTCCACCTCGTTTTTTATTCGATCCTGCCAGAACCATAATGACGCCGACGGACGCAGCCAATCTCTCCATCGGATCCACTGGCATTGGTGTCGTACACTTGAGAGATCTCTTCGAATGAAAGCGTGTTGAAAGGGATCACCGCGGCCCGCCCTGCAAGTGTCTCGGTAACTTCAGCCATTAAGGCGAGGTTCTGAGAACCGGTAATAAAGAACTGTCCCTTTTTTGATCGAGAAATTTGTCAATTTCTTATCATCAAATTGTCACTATCGCAATGTGAAGTTGTCAGCCGGGAGCTGCGTCCAAAATGCTACCCTATCTCTGGACGCCGCTACCTCTAAGCGGTATCTTTAAATGAAATGAACAGAAACCTGGTGCATTGCCTCGAAGATATTCCGGCCCGGTCTGTAATTACGTCTTCTTCGGCCCTCGATATGTACTTCAACCTGCCGGAGGCGCGGGTGCTTCACGTCAGCACTGAAGCTGATCTGGTAGATCTGGCAAAGCACTTCAACGGTATCGAATACCCCGGTATGGAAGGCGTTGACGCCGGTCTGTCCAACGAAGCAGGTTATATACTCTTCAGCTGTGTAGACTCCGTGCTGTCGCTTCCGCGCAACCTCTTTACCATAGCAGATCTCGCCTATGAGCCGGCGGAACGGAAGTACCTTGACCGCACCGGCATGTATGGTGATCTCAGGGCCAAGCTGCTCAAGGTTTCCGATGAAGTCATCTTCAGGGCCAACTGGC
>CAZHXC010000106.1:3656-8515 GCA_964536145.1 uncultured Spirochaetales bacterium
AGGAGCTCTCGGCACTCGAGCAGCGCCTGCTGTTGGAAGAGCTCTTTGCCGGAAGAAACGCCGGCGAGGGATTAAAGCTGCTCCGCTCGACAGGTTTTATCGATCTTCACTGGCCTGAGCTTGCTGAGATGTACGGTGTGGATCATGCCAAGGAGTATCATCCTGAAGGCAACGTCTGGGACCACACCCTCGAGACGTTTTCCTACAGAAAAACCACAGACCTCACCCTTTCCTATGGGTTGCTGTTCCACGATTCAGGGAAGCCCTTTGCCACACCCTATGAAGGACGCAAGTTTGACCGCCACGCTCAAATTGGCGGCGGCATCGCGACAAAGTTCTTGCGGCGGCTTGGCTATGACGAGGGATTTATCAAGGATGTGACTTTCCTGGTGCGCGAACACATGCTTCCCAACTACATTCATGATCTTCCCACCTACCGGACTGAAAAGGTGATGTCTTCACAACTCTTTCCGCTGCTCCTCGAATTGCAGCGTTGCGATATCTCGTCTACCTACCGGGGTCCCGATGCGTATTACCGGGCGTGCAAGGTCTACCGTGCGTATCTCAAAAACGTAAAGAATCCATTCAGAACGGCCGACGGGAAGAAAATTCTCAAACGATACGTTCACAGCGGAAGGTAAAGGTGACTGCGGACCGGACCAGACTGCTCAAAAGGGCGTCCTGGATTGCGATTGGCGGCAACGGGGCACTGGCCGTCCTGACAATAACCATCGGTATCATCGCGGGGAGCCTTGCGGTTGTAGGCGCCGGGATAGACACCGCAACCGACATCTTGAGTTCCATTGTCACGCTCTTTGCCGCGGGCATCGTCTCAAAACCACCAGACAGAGACCACCCCTACGGTCACATGAGGGCGGAAACGGTAGCCACAAAGCTCGTCAGCTTCATCATTTTTTTTGCCGGCGCCCAGCTCGCTCTGGAATCCATCGGACTGCTTATCGGCGGAGAGGCGAGATCGATACCGTCGATTTTAGCGTTGTACATAATAATCGTATCGGTGGCCGGCAAGGCTGTTCTGGCGTACGTACTTCTGTCTATGGGAAAGCGAAACGATAGTCCCATGCTCATCGCCAACGGCAAGAACATGCTCAATGATATTCTCATATCGGCAAGCGTGCTTGTAGGTTTGATATTCACACGTCTGTTGAATGTGCCGATTCTCGATCCGATATTCGCCTTGCTTGTGAGTTTCTGGGTCATGAAAACCGCGGTCGGGATTTTTATCGAATCCAGTACCGAGACTATGGATTCCGTCCGTGACCACTCGGTGTACGATGAGATTTTCGCCGCGGTGAACGAGGTTCCCGGCGCGTCAAATCCGCATCGTGCGCGGATCAGAAAGATCGGCACCCATTACACCATCGATCTCGACATCGAGGTTGACGGCTCGCTGTCGGTCAGCCAGGGCCACAGGATAGCGCTCGCCGTTGAGGACAGGATCAAGGCGTGCCTAAAAAACGTATATGACGTTATGGTTCACGTCGAGCCGATGGGCAATGTCGAGGAAGACGAAGCCTATGGGCGGTCGGAGAATGACGACGAAGAGTGAGGGCCCCTCACCGCAGTTCCGCAGCCGGTCTACCGCAGCGTCTCAAGCAAAAGGCTTTTCAGCTCATCGGTATTGTTCCCGATTTTCGTAGAGACCTTCTCCTTCTCGAGATAGGCGGCGAGCCGGTCCGGGAGCTCCGGCGGTGAGCCGGTGGCCTTTTCCACGACTTCCCCAAACTTTGCCGGATGGGCGGTTGCGAGCACCATGACTTCCGGTTTGTCGGCGGCTTCCGCAAGAAACCGCTCGGCGGCGGTATACGCCACCGCGGTGTGGGGATCTAACAGCTCGCCGGTTCGTTCACGCACGCTGCCTATCGTTTCCACGGTTTCTTCATCCGTAACGGCATCACCGACAATGATCTTTCGCATCTCGCGCCAATCGTTTTCAAATATCGAGAGCAGCCGCTCAAAGTTACTCGGATCACCGACATCCATGGCGTTCGAATAGGTGTGGACCGATGGCCTTGGGGTGTAGACCGAGCTCATGAGGTATTCGGGGACCACGTCATTGACGTTCGTAGCCGCGATAAATCCTTCCGTATTCAATCCGAGCTTCCAGGCGATAACACCGGCGGTGAGATTGCCGAAGTTGCCGCTGGGTACGCAAATCTTCACCGGCTGTGACGCCGGGTATTGCAGACGGCCGTACACATAGTAGAACGCCTGAGGCAAGAGCCTCCCGATGTTTATCGAGTTTGCCGAGGTGAGCGGCAGGATCTTGTTGAGCTCAGCATCGAGAAACGCCTCCTTCACCATCCGCTGACAATCGTCAAACGCGCCGGTGACTTCAAAGGCATGGACGTTGCCTCCAATGGCGGTCAGTTGCTTTTCCTGGAGCGGGCTCACTCGTCCTGACGGATAGAGGATCACCACGTCTATCAGATCTTTGCCCTTGAACGCCTGTGCAACAGCGCTTCCCGTGTCACCGGAGGTGGCGGTGAGGATGATCGCCCTGCGTGATTCGTTCTTCAAAAAGAGCTCCATGCTTGTTGCAAGAAACGAAGCCCCAAAGTCTTTGAAGGCGCAGGAGGGACCGTGATAGAGTTCTAATATCGATATATTATTTTCTGCTCGCGTCAATTCCGGCGCAAACCGAAATGCCGTCCTGCACAGCTTCTCCACATCGTCAGCCGAAAGCTCGTCTCCTAAGAGCTCACTGCTCATGGCGATTGCGGTGTCGATAAAGTCCGGGCTCTCTTTGAGCCGGCTGAACACGCCGGTCAGGTCAGGATATTCGAGTAGCTCATACAGGCCGCCGTCCGGGGCAAGGCCCTGAAATATCGCGTCTTTGAACGATACAACGGTATCGCGGTCTCTCGTGCTTGCCAATTTCATGATACAGTCTCTCCTTCGAGGAATGCGCCGTGAATTGCGGTAAGTGCGGTCTTACGGTCCCGGCCGTGGATAACAAACGAGACGTTGCGCTCCGATGATCCTTGAGCTATCGCGAGCACGTTTACTCCCGCCTCACCTAAGGAGCTGAAGAGCCTGCCTGAAATCCCAGGAGTACCTCGCATATTCTCTCCGATGATTGCTATCACCTCGAGGTCCCGTAACACCTCAACCCGGTTTATCTTCCGCTCTTCGAGCTCCCATGCAAGCTCGGTTTCAAGCGCTTTTGCCGCTCGCTCCGATTCTGAGTTTCTGCACACCACACAGATACTGTGCTCGGAAGAGGCTTGCGAAATCATGATGACGTTCACCTCGGCCTCACCAAGGGCACGAAACACCCGTGAAGCCACCCCCGGCACGCCTATCATGCCTCCCCCTTCGACATTGATGAGGGAACAGCCTTCTATCGAGGCGATACCGGTGATCGGATAGTCGTGTCGCTTTACATTCTTTGCGATAAGGGTGCCTGTTACCGCGGGATTCATCGTGTTCTTGATCCATATCGGAATATTATTCTCTACCGCCGGAAGCATCGTATAGGGATGGATCACCTCGGCGCCGAAAAACGAGAGCTCCATCGCCTCTTCAACGGAGAGCTCGTTAATAACAAAGGCGTTTGGCACATAGCGCGGGTCCGCGCTCAGGACCCCGTCAACATCGGTCCAGATTTCGACTGAGTTTGCACCCAGTGCCGCGCCGACTATAGACGCCGTAAAATCCGACCCGTTTCTGCCGAGGGTGGTTGTCACTCCGTTGGCGGTTGAGGCGATAAAACCGGTGAAAACCGCAATCCCCCGTGCCGATTCGAGACGTTCGCGTATTTTTGGATTGGACACCTCAAAGTTTACAACCGCGCTGCCGTGACGCTGGTCGGTGACGATGCACTCTCTCGCATCGACAAATTGTGCATCAACACCCGCGGAGTGTAGATACGCGGCGATGATCGTGCAGGAGAGCCGTTCGCCAAAGCTCATGATGAGGTCCATGCTCCGCGGTGAGCATTCCCTGACAAGCTCCACACCGTGCAGTATGCCCTTCAGCTCGTCAAGCAGGTTCTCCAATTCCCCCGATATCAGCGAACCGGCCTCTTCCGGGCTCAGGAGCCCCTGGGCGGCCTCTTTGTGCCGCAGATCGATGGTGGCAATCTTGTCGAGGTACTTTGTATCTCCCTGCTCGGCTTCCGTTGCCGCGGCGATAAGCTCATCGGTTGTCCCCTTCATTGCTGAAAAGACGGTGAGGACCTTCTCCTCTTTAAAGGCCTCGATAGCAATCGCACAGGCAGACCGTATGCGTCCGGCGTCCCGTACCGAACTTCCTCCGAATTTCATTACTTTCATGGTCATTCCGTTTATATACTCTTTTTGTAACTCTGTCGATGATGACGGGGGAATGGGCAGGCCGGGCACACCCGAGCTGCTTCAAACGATTTTTTTATGGAAGTGAGTTGTGAGACCTGATACAATTCGCCTGATAATGAGAGCGCTCCCGGCTGCAATCGCATTTCTTCTCATTTTGAGCTTTTTTGGCTTTATGGGCTGCGCGGGTCTCCAGGAACCGGCGAGCGAATCGCCGGCGCCGGGTGCAACCGCTGAAGTGCCTGCAGCCGCCCCGTTGTCGGATGGCGCAAATGCGGCGGCGGATGAGACCACGTCAACCGGTGATGATCTTGTGGAAGAACCAGTTGAAATCGCGGATGCCGCGAGTGAAGGAGAGCCGTCCGGCGCAGAAGGTCCCCCCGATGAAGTTGCCGCTACCGCAGACCCGGCCCGTGAGGTGGTTTTTGACTCCAGCGCCGTACCGATGACCGAACCCCAAGATACCGGCTTAACTCTTGACCTGCAGGGCGAGTTGAACCACCCGGAGCTCAGCCAAAGACAGGCTCTCGATGAGCCGCTCCC
>CAZHXC010000107.1:0-8506 GCA_964536145.1 uncultured Spirochaetales bacterium
AATCACGCGGAAATTGCCCTGAGCATCGAGTGTCAAATCGTTCCCGTCGATCTTGCCTGCCGGTTGAAGCCCGCCCGAGGAGCCGTAGCTTCCCCGCTGCATATGGAGGCTCAATCGACGGACCGTGCCTCGGTTTCCGGTTATCAGGTAGCTGTACCCGGCAGATACGGCCGCATTGTAGTAGGCGTTGTCCGGGTTGTCCGCGCCAATTTTCACCGTCTCATGAACGGTGCGTCTGAGCACCGGGTAGGCGGGGTCGCCAAACTCGAGGAAGGCTTCGAGCCCGCCGCGGAGGAGGCGGGTAAGATAGCGGTACCCCTCTGCCTGTGTCTGCGGGTCTTTTGGTGCTCCCCCCATTGCAATGCTCGCACCGGCGGCTTTCAGACCATCACAAAACTCATCCCAGGTTCGTCCGGAAACGATACGGGCGGCGTGATGTTCCCCCGGGGTCCGTCCGGAGAGCCGTATGAGCAGAAGGGCAAAGCGTCTGTACAGTGCAACAAGCCGGAATATCAGCGCTTTCATGGGTTAGTCTTTTGTACTCTGTATCGGCATGAACCGCAACCAATGGTGGCTCCCTTTGACGCGTACACGCGTATCGCCGTCGCGTAACAATTCACCACGAGACCGGAGCAATCGATCCCTTTTTCGTAGAAGTCCTGTCCGCCGTACTCGTATTCCATGCCGATGTAATAACGAGCTTCTTCGAGAGCGCTCAGCCGGATATCAGCCGGGGCTTCAACGGTTTCATAGCGAACACAAGCGGTGAACATTGCGGCAGTGATAACTATGAGGAACACCGGCCCGGCTCGCACGCTATGCCCCCTACTCGAGCCCTAAGGCTCACGAATCTTATCGGCTGCACCGAGCTCTTTCATCAATCCCTGAAGCGCCGCCCACGTCCTATCCTCGATGAAGATCCCTTCCTTTGATCTCTTCTGAGTGGTCCGCCATTCGGGTTCGCCGGGATAGAGCACCTCCTCGAAACCCGGGAGCGGTGGTGCGCTCTTGATCTCGCAAATCATGTCATCGAGCTCCGCCTTGAACTCATCGAGCGGGCGGAATGCCTCGACGTTTAGTGCGAGCAGGAGACACCCGTCGTTGTGCCACCCCGCCGGGTCAACCCCGTAGCCGATACCGGTGAGCAATCCTGCGAAAACCTCGATCATGAACGCAAGACCGTAGCCTTTATGCCCCTGTTCGCCGCCCAAGGGAGTCATGGCGGCAAAGTTGGCGGGGTCGGTGGTCGGCTTCCCCTCACTGTCTAAGAGCCAGCCTTCCGGGACCCGTTCCCCGCGGTTCTTTGCGACGTTGATCTTGCCGTTGGCAACGGTGCTCGTCGCCATATCGATAAAAACAGGGCCTTCCTTGTTGCTTGGTATGGCGATCGATATCGGGTTGGTCCCGAGCCGGCCTTCCCGCCCACCAAAGGGCGCCACCGGCTTAGCGGTGCGCCCGGAGTCCGCGGTGATCTGACCTATCATACCTTCCTTTGCCAGCGCGCAGGTGTAGCTCGACAATCGCCCGATGTGTCCCTGCTGGAAAATACTGATCGCCGCCACGTTGTTCTTCTTCGCTTTTTCTATCGCCATCTCCACCGCTTTGGTAGTCACCACATACCCAAAGCCCCAGTTGCCGTTGATCCGCGCGGTTGTTGGAGTTTCGGCAATAACATCGATGTTTGCCCCTGGTTTCATGTGTCCCTTTTTGATGCGATCCACGTAGGCGATTGTCTGAATGATACCGTGGGAGTCATGACCAACCAGGTTGGCGCTGATCAGGTGGTCCGCCACGATCTTCGCCTCGTCAGGCGGCGCACCGATTCCCTCATAGATGTGACAGGCAACCTCGTGTAAATAGGTGTGGCTAAAAGTCGGCATTGTGTTCCTCCTATAGTAGAAAACCGCGCGCCGGCGGCAAGAGCGAAAGCGCCTTGCCGCAAAGCTATTGGTGCTTTGAATTATATCGATTGTACACGGCGTCTCAATAGTGACCGCTTGATACCATGAAGAAAAATATCACACTCAAAGTCGACGACGAACTTCGTAAACTTTGCCGATATGAGGCGGTTGAAAGCAATAAATCGCTGTCTGCATGGGTTGCGGATGCTCTCGCGGACAGGGTGGAAAATGAATCAGAGCATCCGGTTTTACGCCCACGATAGTGATGCGGGAATGAAGCACCGACGGGCTGAAGCTGTCCCTTTCCAGCATGGGAAGGTGATGTGGCCCCTTGCATCAGCGTACAAGTGTTTCAGGAGTTCCTCGTCAGTCTCAGAAGACGCGGCATAGGTAAGGCTACGGCAGTATCGACAGTGATGGATTATCTGGTGTGGTGCACGGTTGACAAGAGTGCACAGGTCTTTCTCAACGCCGTTGGAGTCATGCAGGCTCCTCAACTGTCATTCTGGATGCGTTGATAGTAGCTGCGACCTTGAGTGCTGGAGTATATGAGCTTTGGACGGAAGGCCTGAATTCGGGGCAGATGTACGGGAAAATCAAGGTGGCGAATCCGCTCCTGTAGAGTGGCACGAATTACCCCCTGAATGACCTTGCGCAGGAGATGGCTTGTACTGTGACTGAGGAGGCAGCGGCATGATCGAACATATCTGTCTAAAATGGCGGGGATGCGGTGCTTTTGATACCTTAGCCGATGATGTCGATACCCCTTTGATCCGTACCATTTTGGCGACAACCTGACGAAGGCCGAACCGATCTATGATTACATCTTCATCAGCCACGAGCACTTTGACCACTGTCACCCCAAATCCCTTGAGAAGCTCTGTGTCGGCGTCCGGTTCAAACGTCTCTACGTTTGCCCGGGGTGCGTTCATCCGAACGTGCCGATCGCGGAGAATTACGGCCACGTCGCCCTGGAGCGCGACCTTCCTATCACCGAGTATGTAACTGAAGATAAGATCGCCATTGTATATCCAGGGATACGAAATGACGGACAGACCGGACGGACCTGGGAAGGAACTACCGGCCAAAAGGGGCTTCCCGGCCGCATACACTGGACCTTCGCAAGATCGAGGTGGAGGCAATCGAGAGTGGTGAAAACCAGGGAGCCGATCTGACGACCAACGGCTATCTTGTACGCCACAAGTCCGCCGGGGTATCGGTTCTGCACATCGGTTATCTCCATGAGCCGTACGAGGAGCTTGAGGCATTGTGGGGCAGGATCGAGTTTCTGATACATATGAAAGTTGGTGTGCGAACACCGGGTGTCAACACATTAAACGCCAAGGGGCAGCCAAGTTGCGCGAACTCGTAGAGCTCATTAGACCCCGCTGTTTTGTCCCTGTCCATTGCAGGACGGACGGGGTCAGCGACCCGATTCCTCCGGGTAACTGGCCGTTTGATGTCACCGCCCTTCTTGAAAGCATGCCGGAGCTCATCCGAGATCTGATGCCGATTCTTCCGTTTGCCGCCTGGAAAACATATGAGATTGAGCTGCTGGCCCAAAAGGTGATCTGGAAGTCGCAATGGCGGAATTCCTGGACGGAACCGACTCGGCTGTAGAGTCCTGCTCCAACAATATGGCTACATCGACGGGTCGGTTGGCAGTCTTTATATACGCTGGCGATGTGGCTATGTGAGGCGATCGATATTTTGAAGTCATAGATGACATAATGCAAAGGGCGTGGCAACACATGAGTGACAAACTCGTCAACAAGAATGCGAAAACCGTCGATATCGATTCCGTGTTCGAGGCGCCTTTCGTGTACTTCGGAAAGTCAAAGTAAAGTTAGCGCTTAACGAGGCCGTGAAGGCGGCGCAGTTCGACCGGGAGAAAGCGCTTCAAGTGTTTCTGTCTCACGGCGAGAAATCAGAGAACACGAAGAAGACCCACAGTATTGAGATAGCTCGATACTTCTCTTGGCTCAAACGGAACTGCCTCCATCTTTTGCAACCCCGTCGAGCGGACGCCAATCGGTTCGAGACCTACCTTTCCGAGCGATACTCCCAGAACACCGTAAGGTTGACTATAGTGGCCAGTTCTTGCTTTCACGCATACCTGGAAGCGGACCGATACCTTGACCATTCGCCTTCTACGAGTCTGAAGTATTCCAAGAAACAATATAGAAAAGCGGTTTCCCCTGGGCTGCGGATGGGGATGCGCTGACCGTGCGTCTTGAAGACGAAGGCCAATTCAGTTCAGGCAGGCGGGAGATTGGGTGCGCCAAAAGCAATTGCTGCCAGCCGCAGGAGATATACTGCGGAAGCTCCCAAACAGGCGCGAACCGTTCAAAGGAATACCTGCTGTTACCATCCACGGTGCGCTTCGCTGCCTCACATCTGCTGTTGCGGAATCCGGGGCAATACGACATGGGTGCTCATGGCATGCGTCCGTGAACGTGGCGCAAATATACCTTGCTGGGCTGGGTCTGATGCATTAAGGAAAAATGCCCTCAAGCTTGCAAGATCTGCCGTGAGCGCCCTTTATCTGCGATAATGATTTTCAAAGACCGTCAAGACGTATCTCAATCCGATATGGACCGCTAATCCCACCAACGTCATACGAGATTGATTCGTTATCTGTGCTCGTTTCTGACGCCGCTACTATTGAGCCATTGGGGTCATAGAGATACAGCTGAATATTGCCTTCAGAATGTATGAAAGTCACTGCTACTTCTATCGTCCCGCCGCCGGCGCCTATGTTCCACTCGTCAGAGATGTTATCTCCCGAATTGAGAACACCAGTTACCGTATCCGAAACAAGCCAGGGGTTTGCTCCAAGAACGGTGAGCGGATTTATCAAACCATACCCGTATTCGTCATCACGGCCAATCAGGCCCAGATCTTCAGCATGGGAGATTATTGTCGCATACAGGTCAATTGGTGAAATGCTTTCATTCTTTGTCAGGATTAACGATGCCAGAGCGCTCACGTGTGGCGTTGCCATAGAAGTACCCTGAAAGAAGTAGTAGCCGGGGGTATCATCCGTGCTTCCATCTGCGGGATCATAGCCAGCTATGGTTTGTTGCAGGATCCCATCTCCGTAGCCGTCCGCATTCTGGTCAACGTTCATATCGCCGCCGGGTGCAACTACGTCCAGTTCTGGGCCATAGTTAGAATATGGCGCTCTCTGCTTGTCATATCGAGTCGCGCCAACGGCAAGGACATACTCATCGTATGCCGCCGGATATCCGACAGAGCTGTTGTCGTTACCGGACGCAGCAACCACAGCGACGCCGTTATCATACGCGTAAGCAACAGCGTCCAGCCCAGTTTGTGTTGGGCTTGCACCACCAAGACTGAGGTTGATTACGTCCGCGCCGTTGTCAACTGCCCAGGTTATTCCGGCCGCAGTATCAGACGAGTATCCTGATCCGTCCTGACCAAGGACCTTCACCGCCATTATGCTCACATTGTAGGCCATTCCGGCTGTTCCAGTGGTATTGCCCGTACTTTGTGCAATAGTCCCTGCGACGTGCGTACCATGGCCGTTATCGTCGTGTGGATCGCTGTCAGAGTTAGCAATGTCTATACCTTGTACAAATGCCGTAGCCGAGAAATCGTCCAGACTATAGGCCACACCTGTGTCTATCACGGCGACAACAATGCTTTCTGAGCCTGTAACGGAATCCCAAACCAGAGGCATGTTTAATTGCGTGAAGTTCCACTGGTATTGGTAGTATTCGTCGTTGGGGGTAAATAGAGCATAGCGCAGTTCATCAATCTCAGCGTATTGGACCTCAGGGAGGTTGTTGTAGTAGTCCACGACCTGTTCGAGCGTTTTTCCAGCTCGGAGATTGGGCAGTATTCTTGAAATGGCAAAATGGGGAGCATCCCTCACAACCACCTCCCTACCATAAGCTTTGATTCTGTCTTCGACCGCCTGCGTCTTGATGACGTATGGCCGATACTTGATGACGATTGCATCGCTTTCCCTGTAGGCTGGCACAGGAGAGAGTCGTCTTTGTTCAGGTTCGATGGAGCCATCCTCATATGATTGCATACTGGTAGCCGTGACTTGCGATAGCTGATCATATTTGTCATTCGATTCCCATGTTGCATCCAAAGGGTAGGACGCAGTAATGAAAAACGTGGTCGCATACCCTTCTGTCGACCAGCCGGATGCGCCGGCGTTGTTGTACGCCCGGACGCGGTAGTAGTAGGTTGTAGCCGGGTTCAGGCCCGAGTCGGTGTAGGTGGTGTCATTGCTGCCGACGGTCGCGATTTGCGCATAGGTTCCGGTGCTGCCGGTCTTGCGTTGGATCTCGAATCCATACTCGTTGTTGGAGTTGTCGCTCCAGCTCACGTCGATCGCACTATTTGAGGTGGCGAACGCCATCGTACCCGATGGAGCTAAGGGTCCTATGTCAACAGGAATGGGTTTGCACGCAATCATAGAAGTAAGAGTGATTACGATAAGGGCAAAGAAACGTATATGTAGGTTCTAACTACAAAAAAGACCTGATTTAATCACAGCGTGATTCCTTTCATATAGGCGATAGGCGCGCCGTACGGAACGGAGAGTCTTACTTTTATTAGAAATTATATCATCGGTATCCTAAAACTCCAAGCGACCGAGAGCCATTTGCGCTGTGCGTGTTTTTTTGGGAGACCGGGCAAGAAACCGGCGCCGTCCTCTACATGGTTTTCAATTTGGTCGTCATTCATGCGCACATCATGAAGAATCAGGCCGTTTCTGCACGTTTGGATGAAGCCGAGCACACAATTGCCCCGGTGTGTGGTCGATGAGATTGACGAAGCTGTTTGCGCAAATACGCCTGCTACCCGGCCTTCAACAGACTCCGTACCAGTTCCGGCCGTTCCTTCTTCGTCCAGCCAATCGCGATCGCCAACATCACGCACCGCACCAGTGAGACGCGGAACTGCTGCATCTTCTTCAGTCCACGTATGGTGTGATGCTCAAAGCCGAAGGATGTATCAAGGCGGCTGTTCGCCCGTTCTACCGCCGTTCTCTTGTCGTAGATATCCTGCCACTTGTAGGAAGAACGAGCTAATGGAGTAAATACTCGCCTGTCGACGGACAGCGGAATACGGACAGCATGCTTAATAGCACACTCATCCATTCCCGCATAATCGTAGACCACGTTTTCGGTTCCCGGTACCAACTTCGTGTCATCCGGATCTTTCCAACAGTTTCGAATGTCGATCACCGGCTTGATCCCGTATTCGTCCCATGACCTGCTCACGATTTTTCCATCATCAAGCCCCCGGTCACCGCACAGATATTCGCACCGTTCCATCAACCACTCGAAATCCTCGGCAAGCGAGTCAAGGAGCAGGTTCGCCACCGGCATCTCATTTGCTGTGGCGTCAGTTATCTCACAGCCAACCGGTAGTTCGTGGTTCGCATCAACCACCAAGTGCAAGGTGAACCCAAACCACCTCTTCACCGTTTCCCAGGCAGTGCCTTTCTCATGGGTCCCCTTGTATTCGTGCTTGCCCCATCTCGCATCATGCTCCCCTCGATGGTCATCCTCAGCACAACCGTTCTTCTTCTCTCCCGGTGCAAAACTCGGTAGCGCTTTCCCGTCAATCGCAAGCACCTGCCCAAAATCCGGATGCAACTCTCCGTATTCATTCACCATCCGCTCGAACATCTGATCAATCAAAGGCTGCTGGTTAATAACAGAGTACAGAAACCGGCTGTACACTGAAGAAGAAGGAACCGCCCGGGACCCGAGAAGCGGATCAAACCCACACACATCCCGAAGCTGCCCGTTGCGCTGTAGCTCCCGCCTCAGACTTTCGATCGTGTCATGGTTCCCAATATGCATTATTGCATATTTCACGCTGGGGGAGCACATTTTTTGTGGGGTAAAAAAAATCTCCTCAGTTCGGTAACCTATTGCTCAGACGCTACTTGCGCACAGCGCAAATGGCTCACCGAAACGCTGTGTGAGGTGCAGGATATCTGGAATGCGCAATTGCCGATAGACAACACACGCGAAAGCCAGTTTGGCGCGATCTATATTTATACTTACGAGATTGCTTTCGTTAAGGTTACGCCGTCAGTGTCATGAGGAAAACACATGTTGTTCGCGCGGTAAAACAAGCTCTCGGACACGCGTTCGTGAATGAACCCGGGAAGCGTTTTTCCGTTACCCATAACGGTGAGAAAATAGCCAATCTTCAGCCTTCCGACGGATCGATAAATGACCAAGCGGTCGACAGTTAAGTAGTTTTCGGGCAGGCACTAATTGTGGTTGTCCCGAAACCTCGGATCGTGACGCTTGACCGCTTCATGACGCTACATGTAACGTTGCTTTAAAGGTGTCAGCGCTATATGTGGCGGCCGGACAACCATGATTTCGAGGGATTATGGTTGCGGGACAGCCTCAATTAGCTGCGCGCTCGCGGTCGTCGCCTTCGTGCGTTTGAAGGTATTTGATTTCGCACAATTTCTGTGTTATTGTGCAAACAAGGTGGCCACGCAGCCATCAAGCAGTCTTGAGGCGGGACAGTCTTGTATATTGGAGATATGCCGTGAAAAAGAATATCACTTTGAAAATTGATAACGAACTTCTCAA
>CAZHXC010000108.1:0-3675 GCA_964536145.1 uncultured Spirochaetales bacterium
GCCTCTCGCGCGTTCCATGTACAGCACCATGTTGGCGGAAAATGCGGACATTGTGGTGGCAAACGCATATCCGGATGAATCTCAAATTGGCCGGAGTTTCAGGTGCTCGTTGCCTTCGTTGAAAGAGGGAGGCGATCTCGTCATTATCGACCACTCTCCGGACGGACAGGTGCTCCACCAATACAGTGGGCGGTTTGGGACCGACTACGGCGGCAGGGCGTACAAGGGCGGACGGATGAAAGGCAAGCTCGATAAGATAAACCGGCTCATCATGATGTCACCGAGCCTTTCAAAATGCGACAGGGACAACATTGGTGCCGATGAGAAGCTCGTTTGGTGTCGGAGCTGGTGCGAGGTGCTCGCCGAGCTCGGTGACCGTCACGGGAGCGCCACGGATGTGGCGGTCTATCCTTACGCGCCGCTGCAGATTCCCGCGTGACGGCCGCGGGTGCATCGAATCAACCGCCCAGCTACTTCAGAAGCTCGTCTGCCAGCTCGGTGAAGTTAGTCACCTGAATATCCGGGAGGTACGAAGAGACCTCCAGCGGCTGGTTGTTCCGGTTCACAAAGGCGGCCCTGAAGCTGCACGCCCGGGCTCCCACGATATCGAAGGAGTTGGACGAGACCATCAGGCACTCGCCCGCTTCGAGACCGAGGATGTTAGCTGCTTTCCGGTATACCGCCGGAGATGGCTTGAACTCACCCGCGGTCTGTACCGATATGACATCGTCAAAATCCCAGTCTATATTGTTGGTAACCAGGTGCTGCAGGAACTCCGGCTCTCCGTTGGAGAGCACGACGAGTTTGAACTTTGCTTTCAACCTCTCGAGCCCGTCGATAACCTCCGGAAACGGCTGCAGTCCGTCCCACGCCGTTAGATACTCCTTCACGTCCTCTTCCGAAGGTTCGCCAACAAGCAATCGCGAGGTATGGATAAAAGCCCGGCGGACAGCCTCACGGTACCCGGTGTGCCCCAGTTGCAGGATGTTGTCCTGGTATTGCTCCAGTCTCTGCCTCACTCTGTAGACGGTCCAGAAATCTTCCGCCGTAATCGAAGAGTTCTTCTTCTCGAGATAGTTGCGGGTTGCAGGAAGCGTGCTTCCGCGGATGTCCATGACGGTTCCGAACAGATCAAAGGTCAGAGCTTTGCTCTCTTTTTTCCAATCCATACAAATCTCCTTCTTTCAGTCAACCTTAAGCTTTTTGACTACCTCAGGATCGAGCTCGAGACCAAGACCGGGTTTCTCAGGATCAGGAGACCACATCCCGTCTTTCGGCTCTTCAAACTCGGTGTACCATACCTTATCCGACTGCTCCACAGCGCCGAGATACTCGACTACCTTGAGGTTGGGTGTGGCGCAGGCCACATGGAGGTGGATGAGCTGGTATGCGTGCGGAGCTACCGGGAGGTTGAAAGCGTGCGCGAGGTGGGCAACTTTCATCCACTCGGTAACGCCACCAACCCGTCCGATATCCGGCTGCACGATATCCGCACCCGCCCGGGTAATCAGATCTTTGAATCCGTACTTGGTGTATTCGTGCTCGCCTGTCGCCACGGGGATGGTGGTGGATTTGGAGATTGTCGCAAGCCCTTCAATATCGTCTGCCAGCACCGGTTCCTCAAACCACTTCACATCAAACTCTTCGAACATCCGGGACATGCGAATCGCCTGCTTGGCATAGTAGCCGTTGTTGGCATCGACGTATATCTCCACGTTGTCCCCCACAGCTTTACGCACAGCTGAAAGCCTGCGGAGGTCCTCTACCTCGTTCGTGCCAAAGTCTTTGCCGACTTTCATCTTGATCCGCGGAAACCCGCGTTCAACGTACTTTGTCTGCTCGGCGACGAGCTCGGACTCTGAAAAGTTGGTCCAGCCGCCCGAGCCGTACACCGGGACCGTATCAGTGTACGGGCCGAGGAGTTTGTACAACGGCAGCTTGAGGGCCTTGGCCTTGAGGTCCCACAACGCGATATCCACCGCTGATATCGCGCAAAAGGCGATACCTTTGCGACCGACGCCGCGGACCGACCAGAACATACGGTTCCACAACAGTTCGATGTCCATCGGGTCCCGCCCGATGAGCTCGTCGGCGAGCGTGTCTTCCACAACCGCCCGGACGGCGTTGCTCCCGGAGCTGGTACCAAGCCCTTCGATGCCCTCGTCGGTTTTGACGTGCACAAACAGCCCGTACCTCCCCTTGGCGCCTTCCTTTGGCGGGAAGATGGTGGCGTCCTGGATGACGAACCCCTTCGGGTCGTACAGCATCGTAGTGGTTACCTCTGTTATTTTCATATCTCCTCCTGCTACCTGAGTCAGGTCTCTATTTGTACCACTACTGATCTCGGTATTACAACGCCCGGCATGTATACTAATTTAGTTCACTTATTTCACAAAAAGTATTGAAAGCAGACTCGCGGTATTCTAACATTTAGGTAAGGGGGATATCATGAGTACACACTATTATCTGTCGATGATTCCGGAAGCACTGTTAGCTTCAATGCTCGAGCCTCATGAGCTCGGGTCTTACCTGGCTGTCGGCACCAAAAAACGTAGCCGCGGTCAAGCTATGTTCTTCTCGCTGAAAAATGTGGACAACTTGCCATTTGACTTGAGTGAGGTGGAAAAGGAGTGCGTTCCACATCCGGACGGCAAGCCGAAACATTCGGTGTACATCGCCATCTATCGCGTGATGGAACGGGTGCCCATGGAGAACATAGACAAACTCTACATGGTTACACCCGACGGCCGTGTGCTCGAACGCGAGCCCGAGGAAGGGGGAACCACTGCTGTGCAGTCTTACCATCTGTACCAGGAGATCGGCCCGGTACACACGCGCATTGCCAGCACGCTCGATCCAAAGGATTTCACAGAATACATAACTGACCCCACTCATGCTATCTACGTGCCAAAAATCTGTTTTGCACAGCTGCGTCTTGGAGAGTTGGCTGAGCACCCCGAAAGCGGCAGTGCAGGAGACCTGCCGTACCACGCTATTGACCACCTGAGGGATTGTCTGATCCAGCTGAGAGACAATCCCGGCAAGCACACGAAAACAGTGGATAGGATACACCCTCAATCCTTTCCCTATCAGACAATCGAAGGCGGGGTATACCTCGGAAGTGGTGATAACATCCGCATGTATCCGTTCCCCGGTGAAGAAGAGCTGCAGTCTACATATTACGAATGGTGGAAGTCCGCATCGATCATGAGCGATCTGGTGCACACGGCGTAAACTCGGGAAGCGACTAAGTTGTTTGTAGAAGTTCTGCATGGCGGGAGTTGGATCTATTGCGGTTTCTCAAAGACAACTTCTGCCGGTGTCAGCGTTTTGGTGTGATTTAGGCGATATGATACAACAATCTGCGTAACTTCAATTCTCGCACATCCACCGGTGGTGGGTGAGAGTTCAGCACCGGCAACACATGTGCTGCCCGCGGCAACAGCGGTACTCATATCAAAAGCGGGATTCGGAAAGATGGCAATATCGGTATAGACGCCTCGTGCACAGTGCTTTGTAAAATGTATGTCTACGCCCGACAGCGATACGTTGCTGTCGTTCCTTACAGTGAAGCAGATATCTGTCCAGATCGTGTGGTCCCACTCAAGACTCACGGATTCTACTGAGACGGCAATAGTTGCGTCTTCCAATGCACAGCATGTGAGGATAAACCAG
>CAZHXC010000108.1:3685-8484 GCA_964536145.1 uncultured Spirochaetales bacterium
AGGGAATGCATAGTAGAGGCAAACGACTATTCTTCACAGAACACTTCTTCATCATTGGAAAACAAACGGGAGTGTTGCGCAATCAGTGTTTTGCTTAGCATCGGGTTCGTTTTTGCTTAGCGGCGGCTTACCACCATTCCTCACCATCTGCGAGATGTGATCGTACCTGATCCTCGTTCAGTTCCACGCCAAACCCCGGTTTGTCGGATAACTGGATTTTCCCATCGGCGATAATCGGCCGGTCATATATGACAAACTTCTCCCACTCGTCTGTCGCGGGCGCTAAGTTTGCAATGTTGAACTCGTGGGCAAGAAAATCACGTATGGTTGCCGCGGCGTTTGCGGAGGCGATCAGGCCGAGGGGGCTTCCCATACAGTGAGCGCATATAGGCATATAGAAGATATCAGCGAGATCGGCGATTTTTTTTGATTCGAGCAGGCCGTTCTTCTGGATATCAGGTTGGATCATATGGCATCCACCGTTCATGATAAACGGCTTGAACCCGTGCCGGGTGTAGAGATTTTCTCCGGTAAGTATCGGCACCGGCGATTCAGCTGTAAGCTTCACCCAGGAATCGGAGTAGTCCACCGGCATTGGGTCTTCATTCCACCAGGGTTGCATCGGCTCGATGGCCCGGGAAAGTGCGAGCGCATCGGGCCAGTCGAACTCCCAATGGCTGTGCACGATGATATCGTAATCGTCGCCAAAAGCTTCACGGAGGTTCATGAATCCTTGCGCGGCACGGGCAATATCCCGCCTGGTGAAACGGCGGCTCAAGGGGCTTTCGATTTCACCGCGCTTTACCCATCCCCGCTTTACCGCCCGTATCCCATAGGGATGCTCCTTTACGAGCCCGGCATAGTCCCGGCAGGCATTCTTATCGAGTAGACTCCCTTCGTGGTTAAGGGTCCAATATGCCTGAACGGAGTCACGATAACGGCCGCCGAGGAGGGTAGTGGCGGGAATGCCGAGCAGTTTCCCGGCCAAATCCCAGAGTGCCATCTCGACGCCCGCAGTAGCCGCAATTTTTGTGCCGGCGGTTTCTCCCTGCAACGGAATCCCGAGCATGATCTTGAAATAAAGCCGCTCGATATTGAACGGGTCCTCGTTCACAAAGACCGGTCTGATGTGGTTCAGAATGAAATCCTTCAATCCGTAACTCACCACGCATTCACCAATACCGCTTAAACCAACATTGGTTTCGACTTTGACCATCGGCCAGTCAAGCCCGCCTTTCACGAGCATGAACTTGACATCGGTAATCCTGACTCGCTCTCTTTCCGTTTTTGTCAGGGAGTCGTAATTCGAGTAGAAGTGAGGAGCGTTGTGTCGGTGGTCTCCTTCCATATCCATTTCCTACAGACCGTACCCGGCATGGGCATCAGGATCGAGGGGCCATTTTGGTCGTCGGATGCGTGTATACGGTATGGCGGCGAAATCCGGTGACAATGCACCTCCTGAGGAAAGGTAGAGGATCTGCTTGGCGATTTTTTCGTATTCTGCGCGAAAGTGGTTCTTGGATTTCACCACGATGATTTGCTTTGATGTCGGATCTATACCCAGTTCGGTGAATACATCGGGGCTGCGCACCTGATTGCGTTTGGACGCCACAATGATATCTATTCCATCAACCCGGAGAGAGGCTGCATCGCCAATCGAGCCCGTCGCGCCGGAGAAGCGCTGCAATACATTCGAACGGGCGCGTATGACAGTGCAGGTGAGATCGAGAGGATCACCGGATATGGTGCCCATTTTCCCGCCGAGACGCACCTTTAGCCTGGCGCCGTCTCCGGCGGCGAGAGCCATCTGCACCACAATCGGATCCCAAAGACATGCAAGCCCGGCGTTTTCTACACCTCTTTCCAGCATCGCTTTCAGCACGAACGTCGAATCGCCCGGCGCGCCACCTCCGGGATTGTCCGAGCTGTCGGCAAGAACAACCGGACCGGCGGGTTCGGCCAGGGCTTTCTCCAGGGCTTCCTCAACGGGTATGTGCCGCGGCATGGTTTTCTCTCGTAACTTGATCAATTCGACACCCAGTTCTCGCGCGAGCGAATCGGCCTGTTCCGGCCGGGCATCGGTAACAACAAGCAGTTTGCCACCCAGGTCAGGTACATCGGCGTAAGGGAAACCGTGCGTCACGGATATCGATATCACGCCGTCCTTGCCTTCCATCGACTTGATCTTGTCGACAAAGCTTTTCATGGGCTCGATTGTCGTGAAGTAGCTGTTGATCATTTTGAGGTCAAAGACGCCCATAGACGGTCTGGTCTTTCCGCCGGCGGCGTCCATAACTGTATGAAACAGATCTGCAGCCCTCTCTGCAAAGTCGGTATGGGGAAACTCTTTGTACATAACCAACACGGTGGCATTGTTGACCATGGCCGGCGTAAGGTGGTTGTGAGGATCGAGCTCGGCTCCAACGGGTATGGTCTTACCAACCAATTGACGGACCCGGGAGAGCAAATCTCCTTCACAATCGTCGTAGCCGTCGGCGACCATGGCGCCGTGGAGATTCAAGCATACCGCATCCACCGGCAACGCTGCTTTCAGGTCGGTCAAAATCTCGTCACGAAAGTCCTCATACACCTTTCTGGTTGTAATACCGGCAGGCGCAGCATAAGCGCACAAGCTCTCGACAACTTCCGCGCCAATTTGCCTGCTCAAATGTCTCCACACCGCCAACGGCGCTTCAAAAGCGTTTGGGTGCTCCTCGTTCACGCCCCTTACCTGGATGTAGTCATCAAGGCCTGTCGGCATGGGTGAGAAGGTGTTGGTTTCGGTCGCCAGTCCTGCTATAAATATCTTCATGGGTCGACTCCTGTGCGGCACGTCCCGCCGGGTACACTGTGACCTGTTTTGGAAAATCCGGTCAAGGCTCACGAGCACCCGCAACGCAAAGAATACAGCGTCTGTAAAAGACGCTGCTCCTTGTATATAATTGCGGCATGATCCAAGAAACCGACGTCAGCTACTGTGTGGAGAAACTTCTTGAGCTTTGCGCTATCCCCAGCCCCTCCGGATTTACCGCGGATGTGGAGAAGTACCTCCTCGAAACTCTTGAAGCGTTGGGCATAAAGGCCAAACAAACACGGAAGAGATCGGTGCTGTGTGAGCTCGGCGGCACGGGTAGACCTCTTCTTCTTGCAGCCCACGTGGACACTCTGGGAGCGATGGTGCGTTCGCTCAAGGCAAACGCCCGTGTAAGATACACACGAATCGGCAGCTACCCGGAGTTTTATCTCGCTGGGCAGACGTGTGTCGTGCACACCCGCGAGGACAGGCACATTACAGGAACATTTCAACCGGTGAATCCCGCGGTGCATGTAAACCGGAAGCTCAGTGACATGAAGTTTGATGATGAAAGCATGGAAGTCGTTCTGGATGTGGTTGCTCATGAAACGGAAGACCTCAGAAAGTACGGTATCGCACCGGGTGATTTCATTTCGATTGACCCCAGGACAACTGTGACGGAAACCGGCTTCATCAAGAGCAGACATCTTGACGATAAGGCAAGCGCGGCCGTTCTTCTCACGCTGGCATTACTTGTTTCCTCGGGCGGTCTGGAACCAGGGCGGAAAGTCTACCTGCTGTTTACCACCTACGAAGAAGTCGGCCATGGCGGTTCTTCCGGTTTGCCGCCGGATGTCGAAGAAGTCATCTCGGTTGACATGGGCGCCGTGGGTGACGACCTTACCGCCGATGAGCGCATGGTCTCGATTTGCGCGAAGGATTCCGGCGGCCCTTACGATTACACGGTAACGAGCGCGTTGATAGCCGCAGCAAAGGAATCCGGCGCTTCCTATGCGGTGGACATCTATCCGCAATACGGTTCAGATGTTGAGGCAAGCCTCAGGGCAGGTTATGATGTGACCCACGGTCTGATTGGACCGGGGGTGTCTGCGTCGCATGGCTACGAAAGAACGCATACGGAAGGACTCGCAAATACCCTGCAACTGCTTGCAAAGTATATTGGAGAATAGCCCCGTGGCTGTGTAAAGTTGGCGGGTTGGTATAACAAGGGAGTCATGCATGAAAGTATCAGCAGTAATAGGAAGCCGCGATCCTGAGGGTAGGACGGCCTCAGCCGCAAAATCGCTTCTTGACGGGATGTCCGCACGCGGGGCCGAGGTGGAGGCCATCTTTCTGCCCGAGCTGAAGATCGAGCGCTGCCGGCAATGCAATGCAAACGGCTGGGGAATATGCCGCTCGGAGGGACGGTGCATTATCGGAGACGATTTTGATGAGGTGGAGAAAAAACTCGATGCGGCGGACGCGGCGGTATTCGCCAACCCCGTCTATTTCGGTGATCTGAGCGAGAGTATGCGGGCTTTCGCCGATCGTCTCAGAAGATGCAACTGGATGGTGATGCAGACGAAGGGGAAGACCAAACTGTTCAAGCCGGTGATCGGTATCTGTCTTGCAGGAGGCGGAGGAGGCGGGGCGGAAGCTTGCGGGGTGAGCCTGAAGAAGGTCCTCACTACCTGCGGCTTTGAAGTGATAGATATGGTGGCTGTCCGACGGCAAAACTTTGACGTTAAGCTACAGACGCTGCGTGCTCTCGGCGAGTGGTTTCCTGAATACGTCACCAGCGGCGAGTGGGAGCGGGTTATCCCCAGACCCGAATAAGACGAGATAGCCGAGAAGGCCGTCCCGCAACCTCCAGGTCTCCATGGCACACGCTGCATATCGTGGTATGCTACTTAGACTGGGCTACATGTAGTGTTGCGAACGGTCTCGATTCAGAGGGATTAACGTTGCGGGACAGCCTTGTATATTGGGCTCCGCAATTGCGACG
>CAZHXC010000109.1:0-3916 GCA_964536145.1 uncultured Spirochaetales bacterium
CTGCTACATCAGCCGCAAAGCCAAGCGCGGCATCAGGCGGCTATAGCGATAACCTCAAGCGAGAAGTCCGGAAATGATCAGATCAGAGGCATGTTCCTCGTCGAGACCGCGAGCCATAAGGGTCTCCAGCTGCTTGTTGTCTACGCTCCCAATTGCCGCCTCATGGGTGACATGAGCCTGCGGATGCCGTACCTCAACAACCGGGACTGCCGACGCGAATCCCTGATCCTTTATAATCTCCTTGCAGTCCACATGACCACGTGCACCCGCCGCACTTGCAACCAACTTGTTATAGATCTCGGCCTTTGCGTGGTCACGGGCCGCAACACGGGATGTCAGATACCCCCGTGAGCCTTCTCCCTCGAGCATGCCAACTTCATGAACTTTAATATGATCGTCAGCCCTGCCGCTGATCTTGGCCATCATTTCCAGAACGCTCCCCGGACCACAGACGGCCTCATAATCGATATCGATATATCCTACTCGTCCCCGCACCAGCTGAAACTCGGTTTTGAAACGGGAGTTCGCGCCAAGGTGAATCCTTGCCTTTGGCAGCACCTTCAAACCCGCGTCATCGCTGTGCACGTGGCTTTCGAGGTAGGAGTATCTCGCCCCCTCACCGATGGTGATATCGGCATCCATAATATGTTTGATATCCACCACCTGGGGGAAAATGCAGTGGGCAAGCACATCGATACCGGCGTCACTGCCGATATCCATCTTGAGAGTTATTTTCTGTATCGCTTCCTGTGGTGTGACACCAAAACAGAGGTGTACCGGCTTGCGGATGACCGCGCCCGGCTCAACCGCTATCTGTACGCCTATCCCGTCTTTCTCCTCGGATGTTTCAACCCTCAACCCGGGTACGAGCTGGCTCTGTATTACCTTGTTGACATCAAGAACCAGGTGCGCGGTGTCCGGGTCCTGAAGTGCCCGGTCTATTCCGGCCTCCTGGACCAATATTTCTCCGTTGCTCATATTGTGGATACCTCTTCGCCGAGTGCGGGCCGGTTTTTGTGATCACAGGGAATACACTCTCCTTGAAAATACGGTAGAATTTTTGAGATCTCCCCCTTCATGATCTGCCTGCCGCAGCACATCAGGAAGGCATGCTCCGCCTGACGGAGAACCGCCTCGCTATGGGTAATGAGCAGGATCGTGGCGCCGTTTTGTTTGAGGTATTGAAGGGCTTCAAATATCCTCTCGAGAGAAGCGACATCTATTCCGGAATCAGGTTCATCGAGCAACACGAGTTTTGGCTGCATCGCCAGGATCGATGCAAGCTCGATTTTCTTTCGCTCTCCTCCACTCAAGGTGCGGTCTACCGCCCTATCGAGATAGCTCTCAGGCTGCAGACCAACCTGTTCCAACGCCGTTTCGATGAATCCGTCCTGGACATTCCGGCTCGAGGCCTGCAAAAACATCCGGACCGTCAGACCTTCAAACCGGGCGGGTTCCTGCCACCCCATGGTTATCCCTGCCTGAGCTCTGTCGCTCACACTCATTCCCCGGATATCCTGACCGGCAAGACGGATAGCGCCGCCGTAATGCTCATAGCCTTTGAGCCCCATGATAACCGCGGCAAGGCTCGTTTTGCCGGCGCCGTTCGGGCCGACAATCGCATGTATGTGCCCCTCCCAAATATCGAGGCTGATTCCATCAAGTATTACTTTCTCATCGAGTACGAGAGATACGTCTTCAAGCTCTAAAATGCTCATAGTACAATCATAGACATAGAAAGCTGCTTATACAACCGACCCGCTTTCTCCTGCACGGCGCAGCAGCTTAAGCTTGAGGTTCCACAGCCCGGTAGTGAGCGACACCTGATAACGCTTGGGCTCAACGAGATCCTGTATATCCGGCTTTAGCCGGGCGAGATCATCTGCACAACGGTTCCGCATCGCCTCCAGCTCAGGCTCGAGAAACTTTGGATTACCATCAGGGTCGTGGGGATCCTTGACGATGATGAGGAGCGGCTCGATCTCTTCTATATCATCCCGAGCCCGCCTCTCGAGAACTTCTTCCCTTACAGGATGATGGAGGGTTATTTCTTTCTCCTTGTCAGGCTTCTCTCCGGCTAACGCAATGAGGTCAGCGATTGCCCACCGATCCTTGTCGTACAAACGCCATATCCGCTTTTCTCCGGGGTTGACCACTTTTTCAATCGATTCCGACACCTTTGTCGCCGGAACCCAGCCTCCGTTCTCATCCTGAACCGCCGCGAGCTTGTAGACACCATCGAGGGCAGCGTCACCTTCTGAGGTAATCAGCTTTGTTCCCACTCCGTACACCAATCGCTTGATGAGCCCGTCGGGATCAACACCCTCGGACGGGGCGTCGCTCGTGATCTGTTTGTGTATCTTCAGTATCGTGAACTCATCGAGTTGATTGGAAAGAACGATGGCCGCCTTGTTGAACCCGGCATCGTCGAGCATTTTCGCCGCCTGAATGCTCAGATGAGCCAAATCGCCGGAATCAAGACGTATCCCCACCGGTTCATGCCCCTTTCGCCGTAACTCCTCAAAGACCGTAATGGCGTTGGGGATCCCGCTTTCGATAGTGTTGATCGTGTCGACAAGCAACAGACAATCATCCGGATATACGTCTGCGTAGGCACGGAACGCCGCAAGCTCACCTTCCCCAAGAGCCATAAACGCCTGCACCATGCTGTGGGCATGGGTGCCTTTCGGCGCCAAACCAAGGAGGTGGGATATACCAACATTGGACGAGAAGTCCACCCCACCAATAAGCGCCGCCCTTGCGCCGGCGTTTGCTCCCAGATCGTGACCTCTCCGGGCGCCAAAATCGAGTACCAGGGACTCCCCGCAGATCTGTCGCAGCCGTGCCGCCTTTGTTGCGATGAGGGTTTGATAGTTGAGCTGGTTGAGCAGACCGGTTTCAAGGATCTGAGCCATCGCGAGCGGGCCTTGTATGATGCTCAGCGGCTCTTCAGGATGAACCACCCTCCCCTCCGGGATGGACATCATCAGGATTTCATCGAAGGACCCGTTCTCCAACAACCATTTCAAAAAATCCTCCGCAAAGACCCGGCCGCCGTTTCTGTTTTTCTGACCACGCAGGAAATCGATTTCGCCTTCTGTAAACCGGGCTTCCCGCATCCAATCGAGCAGCCACGCCAGACCAGCCTGTACGCAATAACCGGCGCGGTGGCCGCCATAGTCAGGGTAGGAGCGAAAAAAGTGGTCGAATTGCGCGGTGCGTTCGTGCAGCCCCATACGAAAGTATAGCTGCGCCATGGTGAGTTGGTACTGGTCTGTAAAGAGAATTCCGCTGCCGAGACTCTTATTGATCATCTGTTCGCTGCATCCCGTTTTTTACTTCTTAGACTAATATAACAAAAAACAAAGGGGCGCATACGCGCCCCTCAATATACCTTATTTCATAGCCGGAGCTAGTCGATCAGGTTGTGTTGCTCCATTTCCTCGGCAAGCCAACCCATGTCAAGATCGATATACTTTGCCTTGGTCGGCACACCGGCTTTCTTGTCCCATCCGGCGAGCTGGTAGTAGAGCTCTCTCATGTTGTCGAACTCTTGGTGATCGTGAGCGACACCCTTCAACGGCCCGTCTTCGAAAGACTCGAAAAACCTTTCAGGAATTGTATCATCGTCGGCGGTCAAGCCTTCCCTGATGTTATACGCACGGGCCATCGTCCAACCCCGTTCGGCGGCCTTGAACAGCTCGAAGAGTGAGGTGTCCCAGCCGGTCACGGCCTTCATTATCTCGGTGACGTGGTTGGGATTCCATGGCGGGAAGTGACACATACCGATCATGTTTTTGACCGTCTGTGTCATCGTATGATAATAGAGAGTGCGTACCTTCGCGGGGCTCAGTTCCTGCGCGCCCATCGGCTCGAGAACACCGTAAGGCCTCACACCGCCTAAGCCGGCTTCGCT
>CAZHXC010000109.1:3926-7339 GCA_964536145.1 uncultured Spirochaetales bacterium
AAGGCCGGTGTCGTGCATGTTGTGCATGTGGTCCCCGCCGGTCGGCGACATCGCATAGCCGAGTCCCAGACCAAACTTGAACCGCGGCTCGTGCATCGGCAGCGGCTGCCACTTGGCGTGCATCGCATACTGCTCCGCCTCTTTGCCCCACTTTTCGATACACGGTTTGTACCCTTGAGCGAGCAGATCGCCTATTCCGTCACGGTTGACGAGCGCCTCGAGGAGTTGGATCATCGCATCGGCATTACCATAGTTCGCCTCGATACCGCCGATATCGTCGGCGGTGATCAATCCGTTCTCATAACACTCCATGGTGAAGGAGATCATCATACCGGCGGCGATAGTGTCCAGACCGGCGCTGTTACAGATCGAGTTTCCCTTGGCAATCGCCGCAAGGTCGCCGATGCCGCAGTTTGTGCCGATCGAGCCGACGGTTTCATATTCCGGGCCGCCGTACTTTTTGTCAGTTTTGTATTTACCTTCGGGGATTTCCACCTCACGCTTGCATCGTATCACGCAGGCGTAACATGTGGGTTTTCCCACGAGTATGGTGTCCGCCATCGTCTGGCCGGATACCTTTTCAGCTTCTTCAAACTGGCCTTCCTTGAAGTTCCTGGTTGGCAGTCCGCTGCCGGCGTTGAGATTCATCAGCCCGCCGTCGGTACCGTAATTCTGGAACCCTTCCCACATCGGCTTGCCTTCTTTCGCGACCCAGCCTCTGAGCTCTTTGATCTTGTCCGGATCAGCAACATCCTTGCCGACGGACCCTCTTACCGCTATCGCCTTGAGGTTCTTCGAGCCCATCACCGCTCCAAGACCGGAGCGACCGGCGGCCCGGTTGTCGTCGTTGATGACACAGGAGAAGAGGACCATTTTTTCACCGGCTGGGCCGATCATGGTAAACCGGGTTTTCGAATCGCCGAGCTCCTCTTTCAATACTTCCTGAGTCTCCCAGGTATCCTTGCCCCAGACGTGTGAAGCATCCTTCAGTTCGTACTTGTCATCCTGAATGGAAAGATAGACCGGTTTATCGGCCTTGCCTTCAAAAATGACAGTGTCCCAACCGGCTCTGGCAAGCTCGGCGCCAAAGTAACCGCCTACATCACCTTCACCAAAACCGCCAATGAGAGGGCTCTTCGCCCCCACGGCGGACCGTCCGCTGCCGGTAAGCTGTACACCGGTAAAAATACCCGGCGCGAATATCAGCTTGTTTTCCGGCCCGAGCGGATCGATACCCTTCTTGAGCTCGTTGAGCAGATAGTATCCCACAAATCCCCATCCACCGAGATACCGGCGATAGAATAACTCGTCAGGATGCTCAACCGTAATGCTTGAATTGCTCAAGTTTACCCGTAAGATTTTGCCTGAATAACCATTGGGCATTATTAACTCCTTTCCGGCGAATTGAGCTTCGCCGCTGCTATAAAATTGATTCTGATCCTGGTTCAAACGACCGGCACCCGGCGCGGGCGACCGGCTCGTTTAAAAAAACTTTACCATAAATACAAAAAAGGGCAAAGTGCAGAGCCGCTTGTGAGGTTGTACTCCCGCAAGCGGCCCTCCGCGTGAAGGCGGGCGCAACCCGCCGTGCTCAAACTGCAGATTAAGGAACCAGTTTGTATTCGGTCATCTGCTTGAGAAGCCAATCCATATCAAGGTCGATATACTTGGCTTCCGTCGGTTTACCGGTTTCCTTATCCCATCCCGCAATCTGGTAGTAGAGCTTCTTTGATTCTTCAAAGTTATCGTGTTCATGCGCCACGCCCTCCAGAGGTCCGGATGTAAACGGCTCAAAGTACCTTTCGGGTATCTTGTCGTCATCCGCGGTCAAGCCTTCCCGCATGTTGAAGGCGCGTGCCATTGTCCAACCTCTTTCTCCGGCTTTGAACAGCTCGAACAGCGATGTATCCCAGCCGGTAACCGCCTTCACGATGTCGGTTATCATATTCGGATTGATGGGCGGGAACATGCACATCCCAATCATGTTTTTTTGAATTATAGTCATTGTCTGGTAGTACAATGCTCTTACCTTCGCCGGGCTCAGTTCCTGAGCAGGCATCGGCTCGAGAACACCGTACATCCTGATCCCGTCCAAACCTCTTTCGGTTTCAATGCCGGGATCGTGCAAATTGTGGCAGTGGTCTGCGCCGGTGGGAGAGATCGCATACCCCAAACCAAGGGCGAACTTATACCGCGGTTCGTGCATGGGCATGGGCTGCCATTTGGCGTGGATTGCGTATTGCTCGGCCTCTTTGCCCCACTTCTCTATACAGGGTTTGTAGCCTTGCGCGAGCAAATCGCCGATTCCCTCGCGCTTTGCGAGCAGATCGAGCAACTGTACCATCGCTTCCCCGCTACCAAAGTTTGCCTTGATACCGCCGATATCTTCCTCGGTAATCAATCCGTTTTCGAAACATTCCATGGTGAAAGAAACGATCATCCCTGCGCCGATGGTATCCAGACCGTTGGCGTTGCATATTTCGTTCCCCTTGGCTATGGCGGCCAGATCACCTACGCCACAATTGCTTCCGATCGATCCTACGGTTTCGTATTCCGGACCGCCAAATTTCTTGTCAACCTGGTACGGGCCGTCTTTTATCTCCACCTCACGCTTACATCTGATGACACAGGCGTAACAGGTAGGCCTGCCGACAAGGATGGTTTCTGCCATGGTCTGGCCGGAAACTTTTTCCACCTCATCAAACTGTCCGTACTTGAAGTTTCTGGTGGGGAGCCCGCCGCCGTTGTGAAGATTTACAATACCGCCGTCGGTGCCGTAGTTCTGCATGCCTTCCCACTTTGGCTTGGCTTCTTTGTTCATCCAGTTCCTGAGCTCTTTGAGCTTATCGTCATCGGCCACTTCTTTGCCTACGGTTCCGCGTACGGCAAACGCCTTCAGGTTCTTGGAACCCATGACGGCGCCGAGACCGGCGCGGCCCGCCGCACGGTTGTCATCATTGATGACACAGGAGAACAGCACCATCTTTTCTCCAGCGGGACCGATCAAAGAAAACCGTGTCCGGGATTCACCCAATTCTTCCTTCAACGTTTCCTGGGTTTCCCAGGTATCCTTGCCCCATACATGTGAGGCATCTTTGAGCTCGTACTTGTCGTTGTTTATTGAGAGGTATACAGGTTTTTCGGCCTTTCCCTCGAAAATGACGGCATCCCAGCCCGCGCGGGCGAGCTCGGCGCCAAAATATCCGCCAACGTCTCCCTCGCCAAAACCACCGGTAAGCGGGCTCTTTGCTCCTACCGCGGACCGCCCGCTGCCGGAGAGCTGCACACCGGTGAAAATGCCCGGTGCAAAGATGAGCTTGTTTTCCGGACCGAGGGGATCTATTCCCTGTTTTAGCTCGTTGAGCAGATAGTACCCGACAAACCCCCAGCCGCCGAGATACCGGCGATAGAAG
>CAZHXC010000109.1:7349-8415 GCA_964536145.1 uncultured Spirochaetales bacterium
TGTTCAACCGTTATCTTGGAATTGCTCAAGTTTACACGGAGAACGTTTCCTGAATAACCATTTGGCATAATATACTCCTTTGATATTGTTCTTTATGAGACTTTGATTTGTTAATCCGATAAAAATGAAGCGCCTCAATACATTAGGTGCTTAGCAATAATATGCTTAGGCGCTTTCCGCGGTGCCGGAAAACTCTGGGATCCTGCTGTTTTTTATTATAGGATTCTGCCTATAGCTTCCCTCCATCTTTGGAATAAAGGTGTACTCCTTTCCAAACACGGGAGGCAAAGCCGTTTCCGGCATCACCCTTTCGGTCAGAGCTCCATGGCAATACGCTACAGGAGCAAGAGACTCGGAGTTATTATCGTTATCATATCACGCATGCAATTAATGTCAAACATACCCGCAGGGCGCGCGTGCACCGGTTGGAGACGCAGCCGGCGGTGAGAAACTGACGCGGTTCGGGTAGCGAGCTGACACCACCGCATCAGTCACGCGGCTGCGGATCGGCCTCGGCTACCAGCCAGACGGCGAGAAGTATAAGCAGAGCGTTCGTGCCCGCGAGCATATAGAGCCCGCCGCTGAAATCACCTGTTATATCCGAAAGGATACCGAGAAGAAGCGGACCGAGAACGCCTCCCACCTCTCCGGCTGTAAAAAACAGTCCGCCGGCGGAGCCCATACGTTCCGGACCGATCTTCGGTGACTCGATGAGTATCAGCATGAGAATCGGCATGACACCACGCCCGGCCATGCCCGCAAGCAAAAGCCCCGTTGCAAGAAGAGCTCCCGAGGCATAGTTGATCACCATGGCGGAGATCGACGCCAGGGCAAGAGTGGCCACGAGAATCCAAATCCTCCGTTTTGGTGTTGCCAGCCTGGGTATCACAAGCGTCGCGATGAGACCAACCGCGGTAGGCATCACCGCCCAAAATGCGGCCCGATTGACGCTCATCCCGCCGGTTCGGAGGATCTCGGGAAGCCAGTTGTTGAGACCGTGATTGAACAAAAAAGAACCAAAGCTCATGAAGAGCACGATAGCGACGGCGCGGATGCGAATGAGATG
>CAZHXC010000110.1:0-8401 GCA_964536145.1 uncultured Spirochaetales bacterium
AAGTTCGGGTAACCTTCTGTGGCAAGTCGCGGAATCTTCTCTTGGCGGGGAACACTGTCTCTGCGCAGGGCGTCTGCGGTCTTCCTATACTCGTCTTCCATTTCCGGTGTTACCGATCTGTGGGTCTCCTCGAGAGCACGATCGACAAACTCCATGGAGACCATATTGATTTCTTTATCCGAACGAAGTGCGTGTAAGCCGGCCTTCGTAATCCGGAACCGTGACATAGATGAGCTCATCGAAGCGGCCGGGACGGGGCAATGCGCGATCGAGTAGATTAGGCTGGTTTGTCGCGCCGACTACGACGACACCCTCAAGCTCTTCCAGGCCGTCGAGTTCCGCCAAAAGCGTGTTGACCACCCGCTCGGTGACCGCCGGTTCTCCTATGCCGCCACCTCGCTGGGGAGCAAGGGAATCGATCTCATCAATAAAGATCACTGTGGGGGCTACCTGTCGGGCTCGAGAAAACAGTTTTGCCACCTGCTTTTCTGATTCCCCGTACCATTTTGACAGCAGATCGGAAGACTTGCTCGATATGAAGTTTGCCTCCGATTCACGTGCAACCGCCTTCGAGAGCAGTGTTTTTCCTGTGCCGGGAGGTCCGAATAACAGAAAGCCCTTTGCAGGGCGGATACCAAGTCTCCGAAAGGCGTCGGGGTTCTTCAGCGGCATTTCGATCGATTCCCGCAGAGCCGTCTTTGCTTCATCAAGACCGCCAATATCCTCCCATGTAACATCGGGAGTCTGAATCATAATCTCTCTGAGTGCCGAAGGTTGGATGCGTCTCAACGCGTTCATCATATCATCACGTGTTACCTGCAGATCCTGCAGGATATCTTCCGGTATTTCCTCTTCAAGATTTATCCGCGGTAGATTGCGGCGAAGCGCTTCGATTGCTGCCTCCCTGCCTAACGAAGAGAGATCTGCTCCTACGAAGCCGTAGGTCGTGCGTGCGAGCTCGTCGAGGTCCACGTCCTCGCCTAAGGGCATGCCTCTCGTGTGAATACCGAGAATCTCCCGCCTGCCCTGCGTGTCCGGCACCCCGATCACCAACTCTCTGTCAAACCGGCCAGGACGACGCAGTGCTTCATCGAGCGTATCAACGCGGTTGGTCGCACCGATAACGATCACGTTCTGCCGTGGCTCAAGGCCGTCGAGCAGAGAGAGCAGCTGGGCCACTACCCGTCGTTCGACCTCTCCGGTTGCTTCTTCGCGTTTTGGCGCAATTGAATCGATCTCGTCTATGAAAATAATTGCCGGAGGTTGTTGTTGCGCCTGTTGAAACACATCGCGCAACCGTTGCTCGCTTTCACCGTAGAATTTGCCCATTATCTCGGGACCGGCAATGTGAAAGAAATGCGCCTCCGATTCGTTGGCAATGGCTCTTGCCAGCAACGTTTTCCCTGTTCCTGGTGGACCATGAAGCAAAACGCCCTTCGGAGGATCGATCCCCAAGCGGTTAAATAGCTCGGGATGTCGCAGGGGCAATTCAATCATTTCCCGCACCTGCTCTACCATCGGGCCCAAACCACCGATATCGTCATACGTGACATCGGTAGAACGCGGCATGTCCGGCTCAACGTAGTTTGGTAGCAGTTCGATTTGGGTGTCCGGGACTACACGCACTATACCCCTTGGTGTTGTGGCGGTAACCAGCAGCCGGATTTCATGTAGACCAAATGCGCGTTGTTCAAAGAACGTGCGGAATATCTCCTCAGGAAATAGTCCCTTGTCCATATCGGGGCTCTGGCGATACACAGATGTAGAGACGACATCACCGGCAACCAGCGGTCTACCGTTGAGGGTGCGCTTGAGGGAGGCTCCCTCACCCATCAACCGAATGTTCTTTTGCGCCGGCGCCAACACCACTTTCTTGGCAGGTTTGACATCGGCTTTACACACCTCAACGCTATCTCCGATGCTCACCCCCAGATTTGCTCGCTGAAGACCATCCAGGCGTATGATTTCTAAGCCCTCGTCCTCCGGATACGGTGGCAAGACAACCGCCGCCGTGCTCCTCTTCTTGCTTTTGACTTCGGTGGTGTCGCCTTCCGACAGTGACAAACCCCCGAATACACTCCGGGCTACACGAGCTATACCTTTGCCTATGTCGCGCTCCTGCGCTCCGGCAACCTGTAACTGAATGCAAATTTGTTGGTACTGATCCGATTTCTGTAGAAATTGAATCAATATACGACATTGGGGCGTATTTATTCATATACGTCGATTATCAGGAGGCGGTATGGATCTTTTCTGCCCAAACTCAAAATGTACCAACCATTCCCCAAAATCATCTGTCGGGTGGTTTACCTATCACGGTACATACTCAAGCTGTGGATTGCTGAGACAGCGGTACCGGTGCAAATGCTGCGGGAAAACATTTTCGGAACGAACCTTATCAATCGATTACTGGACGCATCGGAACATCGACTACCTCGAGCTGATTACACATTTTGCGTCCGGGTACTCGGTACGAGGATTGGCGAGGTTTTTTCGCACGAACACACAAACCATACAGAATCGGTTTGGTCGGTTGGCTCGCAATATCATCGCTATAACTACTTCGTTGCATCATGTCTTGAAGCTCAGAGAGCATCTGGTGGCCGACGGTTTTGAAGGTTTCTGTGTATCCCAGGATTTTCCGAACAACATCCATCTACTAGCCGGTAAGGAATCACAATTCCTCTACGGATTCAACTACGCGCTGTTGCGCAGAAAGGGACGAAAGACAGAGGTGCAGAAGAAACGGTGTGCGAAACTCTATCCTCTCGTCGATTTCACCCGTCACACCATCAAGCGTACCTTTCGGGAACTGCTCACACAGATGATGAACGTAGCGCATCAGGCCCCGTCATTTGAGTTATATACCGATGAAAAGCGGCAGTATAGATTTGCACTTAAAGAAGACCCCTTTACCAGCCAATTGGGCGTGAAGCGTCTATTTTCCCACATCACCATCAATTCGCGTCTACCACGAACGATCTTGAATGATCTGTTTTCTGTAAATTATCTGGACCGCGAGGTGCGCAAAGACTTAGCGGAGTATCATCGGGAGACCGTATGCTTCCCGAGAAATGTCAACAATACCCTCGAGCGGTTGTGCGTCTACTTCTTCCATCACAATTTCGTCAAGCAGTACAGGATCGGCGTGGTTGGAGAGGAACGGACGCACGCAGAAGTGGCGGGTGTCGAAAAGCAGCAGATAGATCGGATACGAAAGGAAGTGGTGACCTGGAGGAGCTTCTATCATGATGGAAGCGTCACCTATGGCGGCTTTTTCGACGAGCTGTGGCGCCGCGCTATACCGACACCGCTGCGTGATTACCCTGATCCCCTGCCACAATACGCAATCGCATAAATATGCAAAGATCTACATTCCAACAAAAATTGGATCAGTACCAGTTGATCTGCAGCTCTAACGAGCTGATTTTTTTATTGTCCAGGATATCAGCTGGCAAAAGGAGACTGCCGACGGGCCAGGAAGACGGTTTCCCGTCCGGGTCGAAACGGGCAATGTGTCGGCCAAGGGCTTTTCGTTTCAGGTGAAGAGCAATTCCCGGCATGGCATCTGAAACAGCAGCAGAATTTGCTATGTCCTCCCGCTTCTCGCCGTTTTCATAGAGGCTCACTCTGATCTCGGTCGGCAAAGGTCTCGGTACTTGTTTGCTGGAGATATATACATTCACTTCGTTTCCGTTTTCTCCAGCTGACCAACACAACGTTCCTGTTTTCCGTTTCGCTATAAATTGGTGCATATCTTCCTCCTAATCTACTCTCGGAAGCGTATACACACCATCTTTCATCTGCGAATAATCCGATTAGGCTATTTTCCGTCTATATTGTAGTTACACTTGCGGTTAACCCGAATTGAGATAGTATTTAATCCATATCTGCTATGTGCAGATCCGGTCCGCCGGTGGACACTTGTATAGTGATCCGAATCCTGTTGAGCTGAAGCGAAGACAAGGTATTGGAAGGAAAAATGGCCTTACGTCTACGCTCTTTTTTGCTTAGAACGACCATTTTGACGGTTTCCACAGGATTCGGATCACTAACGAATCACCAATGGAGGGATGACCAGATGGTACAACATAGAGAACAGATCAAAAAAAACGTAATCGACCACCTGAACTGGGATAGTCGCGTAGATGCCGCAGATGTCAACGTTGTCGTCAACGATGGAAAGGTTGAGCTTTCCGGTACGGTTCCTACCTATAGCGCATTAAGGGCCGCGCAAACCGATGCATATACGGTACCCGGCGTAAAAGAGGTGAAAAACAATCTGCAACTCAAATACCCGGAACCATTGCCTTCCGATGCCGATATTGAGCTGCGTGTGCGCAATATATTGATGTGGACACCGGACCTTGATGCAACCGACATTCAGGTAAACGTAGAATCGGGTGTGGTGACACTCGATGGAACCGTAGACTCGCTGTGGAAGAAGCATCAGGCTGCTGAGCTTGCGATGAATATCGGAGGTGTGTTGAACATAGTAAACAACCTCGCCATCACTCCCATCGAGAGTACTATAGACGACAATATCGCCAAGCTCATTACAGAGGCGTTGGAGCGCGATTCTACGGTCGATGCGGAACAGGTTATTGTTGCAGTCGAAACCGGATTTGTTACGTTGAGTGGCACCGTGTCCGATTGGTACGCAAAAAACGCCGTACGCGACGCTGTTATTCATACGCCGGGAGTAACCGGTGTTGAAGACAACCTCCGAATAAGGTAGGTAGGCATGTCATTGTTTAAGAACAGAAAAGAAGCCGGCCGGATGCTGGGGGATGCGCTAAAGGAAGATTATGGTGGCCGTGAAGATGTCATTGTGCTTGCGCTTGCGCGTGGCGGATTGCCTGTCGGCTCTCAGGTGGCAAAATCTCTCGGCTCCCCACTCGATGTATTTCTCGTACAGAAGCTGGGAGTTCCGGGGCAGGAGGAGCTTGCGATGGGAGCGATAACCTCCGGCGGTGTCCGATCGATAAACCCGTCCATTGTTGAGACCCTTCATTTGTCGGAAAGCGATATCGAATCGGCCGTGCGAGAGGAAGAGAAGGAACTGCGGCGTCGTGAGGACGTGTATCGCGGTGACAACCATCCGGAAAACATAGAAGGCCGACTGGCGATCCTTGTCGATGACGGATTGGCGACCGGCGCAAGCATGAAAGCGGCCGTACGGGCTTGCGCGAAACAGAACCCGGCGTCTCTTATCGTAGCGGTGCCGGTGGCCTCACCGGATGTGTGCGCTGACCTGGAAGGAGAGGAATCTATCGACGAGGTGCGGTGTCTTGAAACACCGCAGCCTTTTGGTGCGGTTGGTGCGTGGTATGATGAGTTTCGCCAGGTTACCGATGACGAAGTGACCGAAATACTATCGGGCACATCGAAAAACCCACATTCCGGAGGAGCACCAAGAACGTAAGTCATTACACTATAGGGGTTTTTCGTATGTGCGGGGTGCTAAAGCAGCGGTTCATAGAGGCGCCCTATCGAATAGATGACCGCATGAACGACCGGTGCGGAGAAGTGTATTGTGCTGATGGGCGACGGTGAGATAGCTTTCGTCGCATACGGCGGTGAGGCCGGCAAAAGGAAGCGGCGCGTAGCCCGTAGCGCGTAGACAGGCAGCGGCGGACAGAAAGCGGCGGGCAGAATGCGGCGGACAGAGTGCGGCGGACAGAAAGCGGCGGACAGAAAGCGGCGGACAGAGTGCGGCGGCGGGGGCGGGCCGCAGGAGCCGTAGAAGAGATGGTAAAAAGGACAATGAAATGAGTACCGGCAAAGATAAGCTCCAAGAGTACAGGAACAAGCGCGATTTCAAGAAAACCACTGAGCCCGAGGGAGGAGAAAGATCCGGCACCGATCGTCCGCGATTTGTGATCCAACAACACGACGCTTCTACCATGCATTACGATTTTAGGCTGGAGATCGATGGAGTGCTGAAGTCGTGGGCGATTCCAAAGGGCCCTTCCACTGATCCGTCGGAGAAGCGGATGGCGGTAAACACGGAGAACCATCCCCTCGCATATGCCGATTTTGAGGGGATAATCCCGGAAGGAGAATACGGTGCAGGCACCGTTATTGTGTGGGACGGGGGAACCTACAGAAATATACGTGCCGACAAGAAAGATGATGGTCTGTCGATGCAGGAGTCCTTCGATGACGGCAAGATTGAGGTTTGGCTCGAGGGAAAAAAGCTGAAAGGCGGCTATGTGTTGATCCACACCAAGATGGGGAAAAAAGACCAGTGGCTCTTCAAGAAAATGAAAGATGATGAGGCCGATGCGAGAAGAAAACCCGTGAGTACCGAGCAGAAGTCGATTCTTTCCGACAAAACGATCGAGGAGATGAAGAAAGCGATGGAGGAAGAGCCCGAAGGCTAAAGACGGGCTCAGGATGATGAACAAGCCACTTGAGAGACTCGATACAAAGCAAAGACGGAAGCTGAAAAAGAAAGCCCAACCAGAATGGACCAAACCGATGCTTGCCACGCTCAGCAAGAAAACCTTTTCCCGGGAGAATTGGATTTTTGAGCGTAAGCTCGATGGCGAACGCTGCCTTGCTTTCAAAAGGGGCAGCAAAGTCCGTCTGATGTCGAGGAACAAGAAGGATATCAGCGCTCAGTATCCTGAAATCGTCGGAGTGCTTGAAAACCAGAAGGGTAATTGCATATTAGACGGCGAAATAGTTGCCTTTGACGGTGAAGTAACATCGTTTTCGAAGCTCCAGTCCCGGATGCACAGCGAGGACCCGGACAAAAACATAGATGTTTTCTATTATGTATTCGATGTGCTCTATCTCGACGGGTATGACCTATCAAAGCTCCCGCTCGACAGACGCAAGTCGGTTTTAAAGGAGAGTATCGACTTTGACAATAATATCCTGCGGTTTACGCCACACCGGAACACGGATGGAGAGGAGTACCTGCAGGAAGCCTGTGAAAAAGGCTGGGAAGGCCTGATTGCGAAAGATGCTCATAGCGTCTATCGGCACAGCCGCTCCAAGAAGTGGCTGAAGTTCAAGTGCGAAAAGGGCCAGGAGCTCGTTATCTGCGGCTACACGCCGCCCGAGGGATCGCGAAAACACTTTGGCGCACTGATCGTCGGTTTTTATGATGACGGCGAGCTGAAGGAGGCGGGCAAGGTCGGGTCGGGATACGATCAACAGACTCTGAAAATCCTGCACGAGAAGATGAAAAAAATCGAACGAAAAAGCTCCCCGTTTGGTGACGAAGTGAATTACAAGGATGCAACCTGGCTTCAGCCTGAGCTGGTGGGAGAGTTCAGGTTCACCGAATGGACCGAAGACGGCAAGCTGCGGCATCCATCCTTCCTTGGCCTGAGAGAGGACAAGAAACCCGAGGATGTGAAAAAAGAGGAAGCGTAGGTGATGGCAACAATAGATGTAAATGGACAGGAAATAGAGATATCGAATCCTGACAAGCCGATGTTCCCTGATGATAACATCACCAAAGGTGACTTGGTGGAGTATTACGGCAAGATATCGGAATACATATTGCCCTATGTAAAAGATAGGCCGATGATGCTTCATCGCTATCCCGATGGAATCGACGGTAATGAGTTCTATCAGAAACAGGTGTCTGATTATTTTCCAGATTGGATAGACACGATAAAGGTAAAAGTGAAAAAAGAAGGCAAGGACGAGCAGGAGTTTGTCAACTGCAATTCGCAAGCAACCCTTCTGTATTGCGCAAATCAGGCTTCCATAACGCCTCACGTGTGGTTAAGCACGAAGGAACATCTCAGTCACCCGGACAAGATGATATACGACCTTGACCCTCCCGAGGGTAATTTCGATGTGGTCAGAAAATGCGCGAAAGATCTGCGAGAGCTGTTTGAAGAGCTCGGGCTGACGGCCTTTGTTCAGACCACCGGCTCGGCCGGGATGCACGTCGTCCTGCCTATCGACGGGAAGTCGAGCTTTGATGAAGTGAGAAAGTTTGCCGCGGACGTCGCGGCACTTCTTGCAGAGAGAGAGCCCGATTTCTATACGGTTGAAACATTCAAAGAAAAGAGAAAAGGACGGCTATTCATTGATTACTTGAGAAACTCCTACGGACAGACCGCCGTCGCACCATATTCGATCAGGGCGAGAAAAGGGGCGCCTGTGGCGACCCCATTGGATTGGGACGAGATCGGAAGCAAGGAACTTACACCCCAGAGTTACACAATCACAAATATCTTTCGGCGTCTGGGAAATAAAGAGGATCCGTGGAAAGGTTTCTATACACACGCAAACAGCCTGCGAAAGGCCGGAAAGCGGCTGGAGACTTTAGTGTAGGCAGCGAGTCGCGGTTTGCGGGCGCGCTGCTGCAGGGCATTCGCGGTTTGCGGGCGCGCTCTTGACCGCCCCCGAGCTCGTTTCGAGGTACTTTGGC
>CAZHXC010000111.1:0-8398 GCA_964536145.1 uncultured Spirochaetales bacterium
GTCTCCGGCTCTTCGACGGGCGGCGACGGCTGATCCGTCGGTTCTGAAGGCGGCGCTTCCTCAGCCGGCTGCTCCGCTGCGTCCACACCGTTGATCCGGGGGGTCGTTTCGGCGATTTCGGTCTCCGTCTCTTCGGGTGCAACGGCCTCTCCGGTTTCTTCTACTTCCGGTTCGGCGATTTCAGCAACCTCTTCGGTTTCTTCCGGTTCCGTCTCGTCGGCCTCCACGACCTCCTCACCCTTCTCTTCCGTTGGCACCGGTTCGAGGCGCTCCGGGACCGGCCCCACGCTCGCCGCCGGGTTTACATCGGGATCAGGATTGTAAGGAAGATCATCGGGAAAAGCTGTAATTGCACCTTCAGGTTGTGCAATCGAAGCCCTGACACGGGCAATCTCCCCCTGAGATATACCGAGTTCCTTGCCGACATCCTTTGAAACAAGCAGAAACAATCCGGGATCTTCGAGACGATCTGTGATTATGACGGTGGATTCCTTGCCGGTTTCTATATTCTTCACCTTGATGGCGGTGTTTATGGAAAAAGAATTCGATGCACCATAGTTGCCGCTCTCAGGAAACTCTCCGTACCTGCTTACCGCGGTGATGCCTTCCCAGGTTGACTCCGCGAGTAGAGGGATGACAGCCAGCAACGTGATGAGAAAAAAGGAAATATACCTTTTCATAACTCAAGTCTCCTGCTTTATTATCGGAGAGATTTGCCTTTCTGGTAAGTATTTATTCGATGTATCCGATAGTGCTCACCGCCGAGGAAGCCACCTTTTCCCCCAACTTCAGGCACACGGTGTAAGGATCTTTGATGTCGCTGCGCACCTCGGATCTTCGCACAACACCGGAGACAATCACGCTGTCCTCCACAAGATCGACAAAATCGTAGGCGAGGTATTCCGGCGGTCCGTCATCTCCCTCCGGAGCTCCCATCCGCACATCGAGCAAGAATGCCGCACCACCTGCCCGGGCTATCAACGCCGCCGTCTCCCTGTCCGGGAGCTCGCGGCGCTCCTCCGACGGAAGTCCCAGATCGAATACGATGTGGTTTTCTGAAAAAAAGACCGCCATCGCCCCCTCTATCATCGCTGAAGCGAGCCGGGTCCGTTCTCCGCCAAAGTATTGGACATCCGTGTCGTTGAGAAAACTCACCATGATCGTGTCCGCACTGGAGGGAAAGCAACATGCCGCTATGCAGAGACACGCTAGAATCAACCGTTTCATAGGTTCATGATCGGCCGATGGACCGCAAGCTTGAATCCATTGATTTTCCGTGATAGCTTAACGTGAATTGTGGTTGTCCCGCAGCCTCAGATCGTAACACTTGACCACTTTATAGCAATGCATGTAGCGTCGGGACAACCACGATTTCGGGGGATTATGGTTGTGGGACAACCTCAATTAGATGGACAGTAGTAACAATAATACTCAAGCGAACACAATTTCCCTGCTGGACCTGATAGCGGTGTGCGTCCGCAGGAGATGGCTCATAGTAGTTACTACGGGCTTTGCCGCGATATTGATTGTGCTCTACTCGCTATACACACTGAGAGCCGCACCGGATGCGCCGTTCAACTACCTGCCCAATTACTTTGAGCCGGCCACGCAGATTCGTATCCTCGAAGAGGAGCAATCGTCGATTTCATCGATTTTGCGCGATAGCGGAGACCTCGGTATCCTTGCGACCCTTGCGGGCGCCTCCGGTAACGGTTCGTCCAACGCGGACCTCGCACAGAAGCTGCTTGTAGGGAAACGGATACTCGACGATCTTGTGGAAGAGTTCGATATTCTGCAGCGGTTTGAGATTGTGGAAGATCCAAAAACGAACTCGAGAACGCTTCTGCGCGAGGCTTTCGATACCGAGTTTGATCCCGCAACGGGGATACTGACCATCAGTTTCAGCAGTGTGGACAGGTATTTTGCCACGGAGATCCTTACGAGCGCGGTGGAAAAGCTGGAGGATTTTTTCGATGAGCTCACCCTCCGCAAGGTGCTCGAGAAAAAACAGCTGCTCGAGGAGAGCATCGCCGCCTACGAGACCGAGCTCAAAGCAGCTCAACAGGCGCTCATCAATTTTCAATCGAGAAACAATATTATCGATATATCCCTGCAAACCGAGTATCAGCTGAACTCCCTCGCCAATATCGAAAGCCAGATACTGGTGAAAGAGACCGAACTGAACGCGCTGACAAAGACCCGCCGGTCCGATGATCCGGAGGTGCTCAGGGCCCAAATGGACCTCAATCTGCTGAAAACGCGGCGCGACATGATTACCCTCGGGCAACGCGGTGACGATAATTCTCTCGAAATTCCGCTCTCACAGCTGCCCGAGCTCTCGGCTGTGTATGCAAACCTCATGAGCGACATAGAGATTCTGCAGCTCATCTACTCGAGTCTCAGGTCACAGTATGAGACGGTAAAAATTGACGAAAAGGACAACTCCGCAAGATTCCAGATTATCGAGCAGGCTGAAGTTCCTGAACGCAAAGCAGGCCCGAGCCGGGGAAAGATCAGCATTATCGTCACTCTCTCCGCCTTCCTCCTTTCGGTGCTCTATGCGTTTTTTCTCGAATACATACGACGCGCAAAAACCGACCCGGTGGAATCCGAAAAACTCGCGGAAATCAAGCGCATGTTCCGTGGCAGCCGAAAGAAGAAGTAACCGGAAAACCGCTCTCAGGATACGAAATGAATTACTATGTGATCCAGGTGAAAACCGGCGGCGAAGAGAAATATATTCGCTCGGCTAACAAGACGCTTTCGAACGTGGACGCGGATGTACGGCTGATATGGCCGAGAAGGCGTCTTGGACTACGGAAAAAGGGGAAAACCACCAACTCACTCGCCCCAGTCTTTCCCGGGTATGTATTCGTAGAAGCAGAAACAATTTCCCATGAGGTGTACTGGGCCTTACGGCGTTCTATCGGTTTTTTCAAGTTCTTGAGAAACAACCATGACGTGAAGGCGCTTTCCGGCGAGGACAGAGACCTCCTCCTCCATTTTCTGAAACTTGGGGAAGTTGTGGAAAAATCAAAGGTGTACTTCGATGAGAACAACAAAATTCGCGTCACCGAAGGCGCCCTCAAAGATCTCGAAGGCCGCATTGTCAAAGTGGACAGGCGGAAAAAGCGGGCAAAGGTACGGCTCTCACTCTATGAGGAATCTTTCCTCGTCGACTTTGGATTTGAAGTAATGGAGCTTTTGAAAAGCGATGGATCGGACGAAAAATAGAAAGATATATATCGTGGGTGCCGGATTCGCCGGGAGAATCCTCGCTTCGGAGCTTAAAAGCCGGGGCACTTTTGGTGAAGTTGTGGCATTTTTGGACGATGATCTTAAGAAGAGGGGAAATACAATCGAAGGTATATCTGTTCTTGGTCCGGTTGTCGATGTAAAGGAACACCTCAAGCACACGCCTGCGGACGAGGCAATTATAGCGATCCCGAACGCCGCCCACGAAGATCTGGAACGGATCTACGCCGAGCTGAAAAGAGCGGGTATCGGGTCTATACGGATCCTGCCGAGATTATCCGAGTTCATGGATTCGCCCCCGCATCTTATCCAAACGAGAGAGATCAATCCGCAGGATTTCCTGAGACGCAAACCTGCGGTTATTTCTTTGAAAAAAAGCCTTGCATATCTGCGCGGGCAGCGTGTTCTCATAACCGGCGCCGCGGGAAGCATCGGCAGCGAGTTGTGCCGCCAGCTGCTCCACGGCGGTGCGCAGCGGCTCTATCTGTTTGACCACGAGGAAAACAACCTCTACGAAATAGAAAAGGAGCTCAGACTGCTCCAAAACGCGGGCGTTGGGGAAGAAGCTTCAATCGTACCTGTGGTTGGCGAATTGAAGGATCCGGCTTACATGGATTTTATCATCCGGCGGCTGCGGGCCGATGTGATCTTTCACTGCGCGGCGTACAAGCATGTGCCCATGATGGAATCAAACCCGATCGAAGCCGTCTGCAACAATGTATTTGGCACGAAGAATCTCGTGAATGCGGCGCTGAAGCATACGGTCTCACGGTTCGTTCTGATCTCAACGGACAAAGCCACAAATCCGGTCTCGGTTTACGGTGCCTCTAAAATGCTGGCTGAAGAGATCGTGCTCCACGCGTCAACAGAAAACACCCAATTCATGGTGGTGCGCTTCGGCAATGTGCTTGACAGCAGAGGAAGCATCGTCCCGCTGTTCAAAAATCAGATAGCCGGCGGCGGACCGGTAACGGTGACCGATCCAAAGGCGTCGAGATTCTTCATGACGCTCCCCGAATCCGCATCTCTGGTGCTCAAGGCCGGGGGAGTCGGCGAAGCCGGGGAATTGTACATCCTCGATATGGGGGAGCAGATCGTCATCCGGGACCTCGCTGAGCAGATGATACGGTTTTACGGTTTTACACCGGGTGAGGACATCAAGATCAAATACACCGGTTTACGACCCGGCGAAGTTCTCAGCGAGCGGCTCTACTCCGCCGATGAAAAACCCGAAAGAACACCGTACCCCGGGATAAACCGTCTCATCAGAAAGCCGAGGTTCAACGGAGAGCTGGATGTTCTTCTGGAAAAACTACAGGCCATTTGTAGCTTCGATCCTTCCCGGGAGGAGGCGTACAGAAACAGACGCCTGCTCAGATCCACTCTGCACGAGTATATCCCGACGGTAAGGGTTCCTGAAGATGAACCGGAATATTGACAGAAGTCATGGTTTCATACCGTTCGCCAGACCCTCTATAGGAACTGAAGAAGAAGAGGCGGTACTGGCGGTACTCCGCTCGGGGTGGCTCACCACCGGAAAAGTGGCGAAACAGTTCGAGGAAGCGTTTTCACACGTGCTTCCGGTCGCCCATGCCCTTGCCGTCAACTCCGCAACCGCCGCGCTTCACCTCGCCTTGAAGGTGCTCGATATCGGTCCCGATGATTGGGTGGTCTCGAGCCCATACACCTTTACCGCGACGGTTGAAACTGCGAGGTACCTGGGCGCACACCCGTTATTTGTAGATATCGAGGAAGACTCCTTCAATATTGATCCGGAGGAAGTTCAAAAGGCGGTCACCGGCGATGGCCGCCGGATCAGATGCATCATCCCGGTCCACCTTGGCGGGTATCCATGCAATATGGAGCGTCTTTCGGATGTTGCGGCGAAAAACGGCCTCGCCATCGTGGAAGACGCAGCCCACGCTTTTCCCTGTATGACCAACGCCGGTCCCGCCGGCACTATCGGTGATTTTGGCGCTTTTTCATTCTATGCAACAAAGACAATCACCACCGGGGAAGGCGGAATGCTCGTTACATCTTCTCAGGAACTTGCCCGGCGGGCGGACGTCTTAAGATTGCACGGCATTGACAGGGATGTGTGGAACCGCCACAGAGGAGAAGAGGCCGCATCCTGGGAGTATGACGTTGTGGCCCCGGGGTACAAATACAACCTTGCCGACCTCAACGCCGCCGTGGGCCTCTGCCAGCTTGAGAAGGCAGAGGAGTTCAGGCAGCGGCGCGAGGGAATAGCCAATCGTTACCTGGAGGCTTTCGCAAGTGTGGATTTCATGCGGCTGCCACCGGCGGGGCCGGGTCACGCCTGGCACCTCTTTACCGTCTGTCTGGAAACAGATCTTCTGACAATTAGCCGGGACGAGTTCCTGCAGGCGCTCATTGAAAAGGGTGTTGGTGTATCGGTACACTATAAACCGTTGCATCTGATGAACTATTACCGGACAAGATACGGACACAAAGCAGAAGATTTTCCGCGTTCACTCAGCCGTTACCTTGGCGCGGTCAGCCTCCCGATCTACCCCTCCCTCACCGATGAACAGGTCGAAACCGTCATCGCACATGTAGTCTCTCTGGGAAAGAAATACCGGCGCAAACATGGATGACGTATCAAAGCTATTTATCGATGACCTGTACGTCGACGGGATGCTCCACTGCATAGCGCTGCGGAGCCGTATACGTCGGGGCGCCATCCGCGAGATCATTAGACCCGGCCTTCCGCCAAATGTGACAATGATCCGCGCCGCCGATCTGACGAATAACCTGATATCGATTGGCGGGGCCGACCTGCCGATTCTTGCCGAAAACAACGTGGAGCATCCCGGCCAGGCAATCGCGCTTCTCTGCGGTGATGACGAGCTGCAACTCCAAAGGCTCGCGGAGAGAATCGAGATTCAGTATAACCGGGGAGATCCGTTCTCCCTTACCCGGGATTACAAGATCGATCAGGAGTTGTACACGCGAAGGCTGTCGGTAGGAAATACGTCGGCGGCTTTTGAGAAAGCATCCCACATCACCGAAGGAGCGTACAGATACGAGCCGCCGGGGCGGAGTTTTGCAAGTCCCTGTGGTGCGTTGGCAATCGTTACAGACGGCGGCATTCAGATTGCCGCGCCGGCTATCTGGGCCTTTCACGTCCGTGATGCAGTGGCGCGGGCGATGGGAATGGACCGGGATGCGGTTCAGGTGAAGTGCACCAGGGTCACACGCGGTGATCCAAACACGCTCTGGTATGCGTCGTTGACCGCGGCACAGGCAGCCGCCGCCTCGCTGATTACCGGAAGACCGGTACGGATGATAGCCTCAGCCGGCGAAAAACGCAGGCTCTTTACCCGGAGAGCCGGGTGCATCATCAGCCACCGGACCGCCCTCAGCCCTTCCGGCGAGATCACGGCGATGGAGATCCAAATCGTTTCAGAGAGCGGTGCTTTTGGCATGTTTGCCGCCGAGTACCTCGACAGGATGTGCCTTGCAGCAGTCGGAAACTATGCGGCAAAAGCCCTGAAAATTGAGGGTGTACATATAAAAACCAGCACACCTCCGGCGGATCTGTTCGGAGCGATCGGATTCGACGGCGGGTTCTTTGCAATGGAGGTGCACGCATCAAGACTGGCCGAGATCTGTGAAGAAGATCCTTCCGAATGGAGATTGAACAACCTCCTGCCGGACCGCCGGCTGACGGTGACGAAGACCAGGGCCGGCTCAACACCGCAGCGCAAATTGATCGAATCGGTGGTGGAGGCCTCGGACTTTTGCAGAAAGTACTCGGCAAACGAGATGTTGAAAAAACGGAGGGGACCTTCCAAGCCGGCTTCCGGATACCTGCGTGGTATCGGCTTAGCGACCTGCTTCCACGGCGGCGGATTCATGAGTGACAGCAGGACGAACGCCGCCTCCGCAACCGTCAGGCTCGATGCTGAAAGCCGTCTGAGCATTCTATCGTCATCGGCGGCAATACCCGATTCAGCCGCGGGTATGTACGTCGATTCAGCCGCCCGTATACTCAACCTCAACACCTCCGATGTCCACGTTGAACCGGTGGACACGGATGAAACTCCGGATTCCGGACCGGCTGTATTCTCCCGGAATGTTACGATAGTGCGCCGTCTCATCGCTTCGTGTTGTCAGGCCATTCAGAAACAGCGCTTCAGAGCGCCGCTTCCGATGGAAGCAAACAGAAACCGGAGCGGCGGACGCGGCCGACGTTGGGATCCGTCAACTTTCACCGGAAACCCTTTCTATCCGCTCTCCTGGGGAAGTTGCGTGGTTGAGATCGAGGTTGATACCGTTTCTTTCGATATAGATTTGCGTGGCGTCTGGCTTACCCTCCACCTCGGGAGTGTCATAGACGAACCGACGGCCGCGGCGGTTGTTGAGAACGAACTACGGAACACCTTTGCTGCCTGTCGTGTCCATACCAGCAACGTAATTCCGTCAATCAGGTTCTTTCAAAAATCCGGTGCGAGCCCGGGGCCTCTTGAAGGAATGGCTTCAAACGTATTTGCTCCGGCACTGGTGTCGGCGGTCAGCCAGGCTACCGGCTTCTATTTTGACACCTTCCCCGTTTCAAAGGCACTCTTCCTCCAGTATACTAAAGAGTCGTGACGGTAACATTTACGCTCAATGGTGAACCTGTCTCTCGCGATATTCCGCCTGAGAAACGGCTTGTGGATGTCCTGCGGGAAGAGTTTTCCTTCAAGGAGATCCGGCCGGGCTGCTACAGCGGCGCCTGCGGCACCTGTACGGTCTTCATCAACGGAGAGCTTTGCTACTCGTGTCTGGTCCCGATTTTCGCGGTTCAGGATGCCGAAGTGCTCACCTACGAAGGCCTCGAGAGCAGCCCCGATTTTGAGGACGTACTTGCAGGATTCGATGCGGCGGGGTGTCGCCCCTGCGCAAATTGCAGGCAGAGTTATCTGCTCTCAACATACGCCTTGCTGGCCTTACACCCCGTTCCTGATCGGGACGAGATTAATGATTTTCTTGGCGGACGCCACTGCGGGTGCACATCGATGAACGAAATCTACAACGCGGTCGACCAGGCCATCAACTTCAGGAGATTTGGCAACCATGGCGGCAAATAGTGACGGAAGCAGCGAGAGGGTCAACGTCTTCAGGCCCAGGAATCTTG
>CAZHXC010000112.1:0-5284 GCA_964536145.1 uncultured Spirochaetales bacterium
CACGATCCTCCGTTACAAGACCCAGGTTCAGGTAGGCGGCATCATCGAGCGCTCGACCCGTTGCTTTGCGAAAGGCTTCCGTGAGAGCGCTCAGGTCAAGCTGCTCCCATGGAGCGTGGTGCTGAGGCTCTTCGTCGAAACTGACCTTCATGCGCGCTCGCTCAAGGGACGCGATCACGTCCTGGGACGCCTTCCTGTTTACTGAGCCGACTCTGACATAGGTCCCTTCGGTGCGCCCGGCCCTCTTGAGGTGATAGGGCTTCTGCGGACCGGGATAGATCTCAACGACAAGGAGCGCCCTGCCGTCAACGTCCTGGATAAAGACCTCCGGCACAATCGCGGGTACGCACGTATCGTATATGTGATTGGACACGCGCTCTTCCAGGTCAAAGAGTTCTTTGTCTGAAAGGCCTAAGATCTCCCTCGGCTCATTGCGCACGCCGAAGATCATGCGCCCTCCCGCGCCGTTGGCGAAAGCAATGGCGGTGCGGGTAATCTTGTTACCCCCGGACCAGGCCTGCTTGAACTCGAGACGGCGGGATTCGGGCTGGAGCCAGAAGGGATCAGCCACGGGGTATGGTTTCCTCCTGCAATTTGCGCTGTCTTTCCGCTGCCTCACGCCAATAGGCAAGGCGTTCTTCTGTTGATTTGCCTTCAAGTTCCTTGCGGATGCGTTCGGCGGCCTTGTGCTTCATTTCCACGCAGTCGAATCGTTTCTTCTTCTCAGTCATCTTGTGTTACCTCCAACGGTGAGAAAATCGATATCTCCGCATACCCTCTTAGCGTGTTCACCGCGTTGTAGAGTGGAATGCGGCGGTAATTCACAATGTACTTGAAGTTCCAGCTCACGATCACCGAGCACTCGTGCACCGTCGCAACGGCTACGTGCAGGGCGTCGCCCTCCCATTTGGGCGAGACTATGCCTTCTTGGACGTATCCCTGCTGAAGCTCGATCGCGGCTTCGGTGATATCCACAACCTCTGCGTACGAGAGCATCTCCCGGTATGTCGACTTCACCGCTACCGGGGCCTCAGCCTGCTCGATCTCGCGCTCTACTACCGGTGACACTACGAGCTTGATCGCGCCTCCGCGTGCAAGCTCGAAAAAGACGTTGCTTGCTTCGGCGAATAGATCGTCATGCACTCCGCCGAAAACGGATGTGTCGCAGTACACGCGTGGTGTTTTCATGGCCTAGTTGCCTCCTTGGGACGGAATTGGCGGGATTCGGGTTGGAGCCAGAAGGGTGCGACAATTGAGCCACTTGCGGTACTCATGCATAGGCCATCCTGTACGCGTGAGAGTTCATGAATCCCTCATCAGCGTAGAGCGGATACGAGATCCCTCGACAGCGGACGAGATGGAGCACCTCCGACACGCCTAAAGTACTCCGGATGAAGTACCGTGCTAACTCCTGAATTATATAGGCGCTGATCAAGATCCTTTTGTTGTCAGCTGCATTGTCCAATCGAATGAAGGTCCGATTGTTCTCTCGGCGAATGTGCGCAATCGCGTTGCGACAGTCTTCCCAGAGGTAATCACCAAGAGTTTGGGTGCCCAGACTCAATTGGTTGACAGCGTCTTCCAACCCCTGAGCGTTTCCGATCCCGGAGTAGAGCTGATCGGCAATGGCCGATCCCCGGCCACCGGCCGTCTCAAGTACCTGCCAGTAGAGAAGAAACGACAGATAGAGATGATTCGACGCGTATGCATCACGAAAGAGCGAAAGAGCGGTTTTCTGTTCCTCAGTCGTAATCTTGGCTATCCGGTCGATCGAAAAGCCACGGAAGGGGGATCGGTGCGTGGCAAGTTTTGGCGTATCGTACAAGGCACATCGGGCCGATCGAAAGCTCATGCCTGCCCTCGCGCCGTAGCCGCCGCCGTGACGCAACGAAACCTGTGAACCTATTTCCCAGCTCAGGGCACTTAGGAATTCTGACGCAAACGAGTAGGCCTTCTCTTCCTCGTCGCCACCGGAAGCACCAATGATTGTCAACAAGACGTCCGAATGGTTCTTCGGATTGTTCTGTATGAGCTTGAATAGCTGGTCTTTGTAGCGGAAGTAGTATACATTCCGCTTTAGCCTGCGAGTATTGTCGAAGGCGATGTGAAGGATGTAGCCCGCAGAACTACTCATTCGCCAACACCCTCCCGATCCGGTCGAATTCCTCCAGGCACTTCCGCTTGGACATGAACTCGCCGAAAGCCTTCATCTCCTTGTTCTTCAGGACAGGGAATGTATCGAGAACGTAGGAGAAATCTTCTCTCGAGAGGCCGTACAGATGTGCAACGTAGGCGTCGATCTCCGCTCGTAGCTGCGCACGATCGCCGGTATCCCGCCGGTCCGGAAGGCGGTCATGGACACCGCAGTGCGGACCCCAATCGGAAGTCAGGCTGGCTGCTTCGTCCCGAAGCCGCTTGCGCGTCTCCTGTTCGTGGGCGGGGCCATAGGAATCAACCGGAATGTCCTTCTGATACCAGAACTCCGGCGATTGCCAGGTAGCGCTGTATGCGTTCTTCCACAGATCGCGATATGAGTCGTGTGTACACACTAACCGAGCTGTTTTGCTTCGCAAAGATTCCGCAATTGGATCCCGTGAATCGAGTCTCGGCAGGGGAAGCTGATAAAGGTAGAAGATTGTTAGGTTTGTAGTGACTTTGTTCCTAATAACCCAGTCAAGGACGAAGGATGAGAGTACAGGTGCTATTACGAGACCGTGAGCGGCATCAACAGGACTCAAGTTCAGGGAGTGGCCTGCTGGGGAGCCGCTTGGGAGTACTGTGGCGACAAGCGTTCTCTCGTTTGTATTCGATGCGAGTACACGATATGCGATCCGAATTGACGAAACCGAATCTATCTCGTCAGCATCAGGTTTGGAGACCATTTTCGTTGCCGAAGAAACCCCATCAGCAAGTATCCATATTTGCTTTCCTTCCCAGAGGGGCACGTATTCATCGGGATTCGAGTCAGGCGAGAATTCCACGAACAAATGACTGTCATTCGTCATGTGCAGCTCGCTCCGAAACCGCACGTTCCACGTCCCCTCGATCTTCTCCCCCAGAAGCGGCCACTTTCCGTAGATCTTCGTGGTGATATCAATCTCACGCTGACTCTTGAACTCCATCACGCTCAACGTATCCGGCGAGAACTTCCGCACTTGCTCCACGCTCATCTGAAGTGCATCCCGTTCGATTACCGGCAGCCGCTCCGGGTCGTGTTCCATGAAGGCGCACCGGAAACCGTCGGTCGTGCCGCCCTTGCGCGCACCGAAGAGCACGAACTTGAAACTGCGGTGGATGTTGAAGATCGCCTTTCGGTTCTCGAAGCAGTACAGGAACTCCATCGCGCTCTTCTCGAAGAAGAGCTCCCGTAAGGGCTGGCACCCCTGATCAGTGTAGACGCCACTGGGGACCACGATGCCCATGTGCCCGCCGACTTGCAGGACCCGGAAGAAGCGCTCCAGGAAAAGCTTGAACGTATTGATGTCGCCCTTGCCCAACGCAGTGTAGCTCACGGCTTCCTTAAAGTAGGCACTCTGCTCCGCGAAACTCTTGTCGTACAGTTCCCACCGCGCTCTGATTGCGGGACTACTCGACAAGAGCTTCGACGAAGCCTCATTCGCCTGCTGTTTGTTGTAGGAGCGGAAGACCGGATCGTATGCAGAGAAGAACTCCTGTGAGTTCGGCTTCACAATATCCCACGGCGGATTCCCTACCGCCGCGTTGAATCCTCCCGCTCCATCCGGTCCGAACACGTCCGGGAACTCGAACGGCCAGTGGAAGTAGTCGTGTCTCTGGGCGAGCTCCTTCACTGCCTGGTAGGTCTGCGGCAGCCCCAGATTGAAGGCCGACGATACATCCTCACCCGCCACCAAGATCGTGAATAACTGCCGATACTCATCGGACGGTATCCCCGGATTCATCAGGTACGCCGTGTAGAGGTCTGCAAGGGGCCGTGTGCGCGAAATCCGCTCCTCCGCCTCATACAGCGCGGCGCGTTGCCGGTCCGTATCGTCCTCATGCATGCGGGCGATACCGGCGACCTCGCCGGCTGCTTCGGTCAACGAAGCGGATAGATCATCAAGGTCAAAGAGGGTGCCCCCTTCATCCTTCTTCTTGTCCTTCTTCCGCTTTGGAATCCGCCGAAGATCCTTCAGATCGCGAATGCCGATCAGGCTGTTACCACACCGAAGGTGATGGTCCAGGAAGGTGAGCTTGTGCTCGCTCGCAAAGCAGTTGAGCCACAAAGAAAGCTTGGCCAGATTCACGGCCAGAGGGTTGAGGTCTACCCCGTAGATGCAGCGCCGGGTGATCCGTCGCCGCCACACGTTCGGGCTGTTGGAAACGCTGTTCGCGATAGCCGCGACACTCGGCACCTCTGCCAGGAGCGACATGACGACCCCGGTCATCTGGTTCGCCGCATCCACCAGAAAATGCCCGCTTCCCATCGCCGGATCGCAGACGGTATAGGAGAGAAGCTCCTCTTCGGCGAAACGGCCGACTAACTCCGCCGCCGATTCCGCTGCGCCCCTTCGCGTCCCCGGATCAAGACCCTCAAGGGCCTCCCGCTTGAACGCGTCGAACCGCTCTCGGTATCCATTGTTAAATCGTTCGAAAAGCGGCGCAGCAATCGATTTCTCGTTGAGGAAGCGCACCAGAGATTCAGGCGTGTAGTATGAGCCGGTCTGTTTCCGCTCCAGCGCAGACTCTCCGAAGTACACCTCTCCTTTGTTGATGTAGGTGTCGCCGGGTTGCCTGTTCTGGCCCGACACCAGGACAATCTCAACGCCCTTCTTGGTTCGGCGCCGGATGCGGTCCGCATCGGCCAGCACCACCGTGTACTCCAGGATGTTCTCGTAGAACTCGCCCAGATGCCGGACCTCGAGGTCCTCGTAGGGAATGACATACTCTCGCTCTCTGTCGTTGTCGTAGGGCTCGACATAGGCCAGCAGGTACAACGCTCGAGCCAGAAAGTCATTCCGCAGCCGATGGTTCCCCAGAAAGCGTTCCTCACCGTCGTCGAAGAGTCCGCCATTGTACCCCATGATCCCGTATTCGGGGTCTCCGTCGTTCACCGCAGCGGTCAAGCCCTGCAGGTGCTGCCACAAATCATATTGGTCGGTATCGTGCCGCTCAGCCCAGCGAAACTTCCGAGCTTCTTCGCACAGCGCGTTGATTGAATGGCGACGGTACAGGTCCGCTTTTTCCGGATCCGACGGAAGCAGCCTGCGAGCCTCGGCGTAGAACAGGAAAAGCGCGCGGTAGATCAGCTTGACCGCGCTCTCGA